>JADGEC010000002.1 GCA_016744575.1 Sulfurimonadaceae bacterium
TCCGTCTTTGGCAATGATGATGCGATCACTATCACGTTTAAAGATGAGAACGGGGTCTTTAATCCTGAAGCCCTGGGTGTGGTGGAGCGTATCACGCAGAAGCTTTGGCAGACACACTACATCGCCCGTGTGGACTCTATTACAGGATTTCAGTACGTGCATAGTGACCCGGAGTACCCCGATGAGGTGATCGTCGAAGACCTCATAGAGGACCCGGCATCTATGGACGCGGCTACACTTGAGAAGAAAAAACAGATCGCGCTGAGCGAAGAGCTCCTTGTCGGTCGTATGCTTAGTAAAGATGCGAAGACGACGATGATCGTAGGAAGGATGACACCCAAAGCTGGTGATGACCCGGAGGTTAGCCTTCGACTTAAAGCGGCTGTCGAAGAGATCATCCGTCCGGAGATAGAGAAGTACGGCTACGAGTTCTATCTAAATGGCGGTGCGGTGATCAACTCGGCCTTTATCACCATCGCACAACATGATATGGGACTCTTCACACCGTTGGTCCTGCTGATAGCTATCGTGCTCTTATGGATGATCTTCAAACGTCCTTCCGCGATGCTGCTTAGTATCTCGGTAGTCGTCTTCACTTTCCTTATCGTTCTCTCCGTACAGGTGATGCTTGGTTATAGACTCAACAACTTTACCGCCAATATGCCGGTCTTTGTCATCGCTATTGGTATCGCGGATGCCATGCATATACTGCTCATCTATCTTAATGGTCGGCGTAAAGGGATGTCAAACCATGAAGCCATCCACTATAGTGTTCAGAAGAACTTTCTAGCCATCTTGTTCACATCGTTGACCACAGCAGTTGGATTTGCTTCGCTCTCGATCAGCCCGGTCATCCCGATAAAGACTTTGGGGATCGCCACCGCCAATGCCGCGCTGCTGGCTTTTGTACTTACCATCTTGTTTATCCCGGCGATGCTCGCCATCCTCGACCCGAAGGTCAAGCCGGATGAAGGTAAGCGTAGTAGAGGAAGTCGTTTTGCAGAGTTATATGGCAAGTTTGTCATCCGTCATGATAAACAGATATTTGTCGTATCGCTTCTGCTCTTCTTAGGTCTTGGTGCAGGGATCACTCAAGTCAAAGTAGACTCTAATACCGTGCGCTATTTTACCGAGAACGTGCCGCTTCGTGTCTCTGTCGATTTTCTACAGGAGAACCTGACCGGTCCGATGGTCTATGAGATAGTCGTTGATTCTAAAGTCAAAGACGGCATCAAAGAGCCAGAATTCCTGCGTGATGTCGAGAGGTTTTCCGAGGAGTTTCGAGCAGCATACCCAGAAGATGTCCGTCACATCGGTTCACTACTTGATATCATCATAAAGTTCAATGATGTGATGGATGGTAGTAAGAGTGTACCTGACTCCAAAGAACTCGTAGCGCAATACCTACTGCTCTATTCGCTCTCTCTTCCACAGGGCATGGAGATAAATGACCAGATGGATGTTGATGAACAGCGCTTTCGGATCACGGCGACGATGAATCTGGTAGATACCTCTAAAGATATCGAGATGATAGAGTGGGTCGAGTCCTGGTGGGAAAAGACCGCTTATAGTGCCCGTGCCAATGGACAGACGGTCCTCTTTGCACACATGCAGTCAGATGTGACCGATACGCTCATAAAGTCCATCACTATCGCTATCATCGCGGTATCATTGATGATGATGCTTATCTTTCGTGATCTTCGACTACTCCCGCTTGTCATCTTGCCAAATATCCTGCCAATCGTATTGGTCGTTGGTGTGATGGGCTGGTTAAGTATCAACATCGATATCGGGGTAGCCGTCTCTGGTGCCATCATCATCGGGGTGGCGGTAGATGACACCATTCACTTTTTAGTGAAGTTCCTTGAAGCGAGGAAACGCGGGGAAGATATGGAGACATCACTTGCTTACGTGATGCAGTACGCAGGAAATGCCATCATCTTTACGACGATCATCTTAAGTCTGGCATTTTTGATCTTTGTCTTTAGTGATTTCAATCCGAACTACCATTTTGGGATCGTCACGGCATCTGCACTTATCATCGCCGTTGTCGCAGACCTGCTTATGCTCCCAGCGATCTTCTCCTTACTGGATAGGCGCAAGCAGAAAGTCTAGTCCTGCACTTGAGCTATCTGCCTCTTTCGAGGTGTGATAGAGATATACATCATCTATCAGAACCATTTGACTTCTTCGCATCTTTGCTACATCTTCCTGTTCTTTTACAATCCATTTTTACCAAGTCATGTGAAACGTTACCTAACTGTGCTACAATTTTTTATTATGATAGTAAGGAGTAGATGATGCAGTTCATTCTCAAGCTTTTTAAGGCGCTTAACTCGGCGCAGTCTCCCTGGCAGGTGACCTTGGCCATCACTTTGGGTATGGTAGCCGGTCTGACACCGATGTCGGGTATTCAGACCGTAGTGATCTTATTTTTAGCCTTTGTCCTAAATATCCACTTGGGACTCTTTTTTGTCGCTTCTGCACTGTTTGCCGGGATCGCGTATCTCTTTGACCCATGGTTTGAACAGATAGGTTATCTACTACTTACAGATGACGGGCTACAGGGGCTCTGGATAGCTTGGTATAACAATGGAGTGATGAGACTCAGTCATTTTAACAATACGCTTGTCCTTGGCTCCACAGTCGTCGCGCTGCTCTCTGCCGTGCCGCTCTATTTCCTTCTGGGGTGGATCATCAGTCATTATCGTGACTCGCTTGGCAAGTTTTTGGAGAAATACCCAAAACTAGGGCTTTTTGGTGTCTTGAAAGCGGCTACGACAAAAGATCGGCTGCTGCGCTGGTGGGGTGCGGGTCTGTTTGTCGGCATCGTCGGTATTGTCGTCGCTCTGGCTGTACTTGTCGCTGAACCACTTCTTAAATGGGGCCTCGAGTATGGTGCGACTACTGCCTTGCAGCGTGATGTCCGTATTGGCGGTGTGAATGTCAGTTTTACTGAAGGCTCGGTAGCTATCGACCGTCTGGAAGTAGCAGGAGAACAAGAAGGTATCGATGCGCTCTCGATGAAGCATATTAGTTTCGACATCGCGCTTAATGCTCTGCTGTTCAACAAGACACATATTGAACATGTCGCACTCAAAGGGGTGGCTTTTGATACAAAGGCTACACTGAAAAAAGCGGTGGCTTCAAAGCAGACTGAAGAGGAAGTCGCCGCTTCACAAGCAGAAGCCAATAAGATGGAACTGCCGACCTTTGAGCTTCCTGATCCGAAGAGTGTAATCGCCAATGCCGATCTCAAGTCTTTGAAGGTGTATGATGAAGCAAAAAGCGAGCTGGCAAAGATACGTAAAAAGTGGGAAGGTGTGGCAGATAAAGAGTTCTCTGCAGATATGGTCGATGAGTACAAAAAGGACTATGAAAGCATAAAAGACAAAGCCTCCTCCAAAGACCCGAAACAGCTTTTAGAGCTTACTCAGGATGTGAGTGCCTTTAAAGCTAAGATAGGTGAACGAAAAAAGCGTATCAAGCAGCTGCAAAAAGAGTTTAAAGCAGATAAAAAGCGTATTAAACAGCTTACTGCGAAAGTGAAGAACGCCCCGACGGAAGATTACAATAAGTTAAAGTCTACCTATACGCTTGATGGTGGCGGTGCGATGAACGTAGTGGGATTACTGTTTGGCGATAAGATAAAGTCCTATGTGGCAATGGCTGAGAAGTATCATGGTATGCTTGAACCTTATCTCAAAAGTGAGAAAGTACCTGAACCAGATGCTCTGCCTCCAAGAGGAGAGGGACGATGGGTGAAGTTTCTTGAGACTGTTCCGAGTCCAGATCTGATGATAGCGAAGACAGATGTCGATGGTATCTTAAAAGCTCAGGAGTTCACTGCTCTCATCAAGGATATCACCGATGATCAAAAAGCATTAGGACGAGCACTTACCTTTGTCGCCTCAAGTGACGGGCCGCAGGTGAAGGGTTTGAAGGTCCAAGGAGAAGACAACCGTCTGAGCGAGATGGTCAAAGATAGTGCGACCTTTAGTGTCGAGCAGTTTAAGATGGACGCGTTAGACCTATCCTCGATGAAGGTCAGCCAAAGTGACCTCTCCATCAAAGGCGATGTCATGCTTGTTGGTAGCAGCGTGCTAAGTGGTAAAAGCCATCTGGACTTTAGTGACGCGGCTATTAGCATGGAAGGCCTGGAAGGTAAGTCTGCTGACGCAGTAGCCGATGTACTAGCCTCCATTAGTACGTTTGCGGCAGATGTGACGCTGGCTGGTGAGTTACACTCACCCGAAGTCGCAGTAGCGACTGACTTAGATAAAAAGATCTCCGGGGCACTAAAAGCAGGCCTGAAAAAGCAGGCGACTGCTTATCAAAAAGAGCTCAAGACGATGTTGAACGCACAGATGAAAGAGCAACTGGGTTCTTTTAACAGTGAGGCTGGAGAGATAGCAGATATCAATGCCCTTGCCGGTGACCAGACCAAGATACTCAGTGAGCTTGGAACAGATGTCGGCGGGCTGTCAAAAGGGGGAGGAAGCTTGAAAGGGCTGCTTCCTTTTTAGAGCGATGAAGTCAGATCGTGCTTGAGAGCATCGGATTTATCCTGTTATTGGCAGCCATAGTCTGGTTGTCATACCGATTTTATGGGACTCCGGAGAGCGAGTATCTGCATGTCCTTGAGCGATTGCCCGTGGATGACTTTTCGCATCTTGAGACGGAGAGCATCGAGCAGCATATCGACGAGTCACATCAGAAGCTGCAAAAGCTTGAGAACAGTGAACATAAGCAAGAAGTCCATCGTCGTCTTGAGCGTATTAGACTGAGACTTCTCACTTATGAACTGCATAAACGTGAATGTGTGCAAGATGACACAAATAAAAAAAAGATATAGATAACATAAGAAATACAAATAAATTGTGTACAAAAAGTGTATGCAAAAAACAGGTGTGTAACATATACACATCTCTACTGCTCTAGAGAGATGTTTTTAACCTAAAATCACCTTTTTTCCTTATTCGTGACTTTTCTAAAGTATAATCGCGAGAACCATATTTGCATATCTTCATCATATCAAGCAGATAATGAGATTTTTATAGGAGTATATTGATGCTAAGCTTTTCTTCATTCTTGAAGCTATTGCGAGAGTCGTTTAGAGACCTCTTGCCGATCATCTTGGTGATCTTGTTCTTTCAATTGGCCATCATCCAGACCGTGCCGGAAGGCTGGCTTGCGACTTCTATTGGTCTAGCCATCGTCGGTGTCGGTCTGGCAGTCTTTTTGCTGGGCCTGGAAGTAGGTATCTTCCCGGTAGGCGAGGGCCTTGCAGGTGATTTTGCACGTAAGGGTTCGACTTTCTGGATTCTCACCTTCTCCTTTCTTATAGGTTTTGGTACCACGGTCGCGGAACCTGCGCTCTTTGTCGTTGCCCAAAAGGCAGCGAGTATCAGTTCGGGTAGGATCGATGCGACTGTACTTCGGCTGGTCGTCGCATTCGCGGTCGGTTTTGCTATCGTACTGGGTTCTTGGAGGATCATCAAGGGTCACCCTATCCACTACTATATCATCGCCGGGTATATCCTTGTCGTTGCCACTACCTTTTATGCTCCACATGAGATCGTCGGTCTGGCCTACGACCTCGGTGGAGTCACGACATCGACAGTGACAGTACCGCTGGTCGCTGCACTGGGTATTGGGCTTGCGAGTACCATCAAGGGACGAAGTCCGGTCCTTGATGGCTTTGGTCTTATCGCGTTTGCATCACTGACACCGATGATCTTTGTACAGATCTACGGAATAGCTGTTTATGAACTGGTCGAAGCCAGCGCAGATGCTGCGCCGCTCGTGGCACAGGCTGCGGAGAGTTCAGCATCATTCGACTTCTCCATCGGTGCCATCTTAAGCGGTCTGTTTGGAGTAGTCAAAGATGTTGTGCCTATCTTGGCGGTCATCCTCTTCTTCCAATACATCGTGCTTAAAAAACCGGTCGAGAACCTAAAGACAGTACTCATCGGTTTCGGTCTGGTCATGATCGGTCTGTATGCCTTCATCCTTGGTCTGGAGATGGGTCTCTTCTCACTTGGTGAGACGATGGCGTATCAGCTGACCCGTGGTGATAGTAACTTCATCATCTACGGATTTGGTTTTGCGATCGGTTTTGCTACTACGATGGCAGAACCTGCATTGACTGCTATCGCGAGAAAAGCCAAAGAGATCAGTGACGGTAAGATCAATGACTTCGCCCTGCGTCTCTTTGTGGCCCTTGGTGTTGCGTTCGGTATTGCACTGGGATCTTTTAGGATCGTCGATGGTGGTCACATCGTCTATTACATCATCACCGGTTATGCCATCGTCATCGCTTTGACGTTCATGGCGCCGAAATATATCATCGCGATCGCTTATGATAGTGGTGGGGTGACGACTTCGACCGTTACGGTACCACTTGTCGCGGCACTCGGACTTGGACTGGCTACAAATATCGAGGGACGAGACCCATTGATAGATGGTTTTGGTCTCATCGCTTTTGCTTCGCTATTTCCAATGATCACGGTCATGCTCTATGGTGTCATCACCGATAAGATGGGTGTCAAAGGTGTCCATGACCTTGAACGTGAACATATCGAAGAGTTGCGCCATGCTATCGAAGATGCGAACAACATGGGGCTTTCCACGTTCAATATCGATGCGACAGATGTTCGCCACTCCATGGAGCTCTCTTTCTCTGCAGTACATATTATCGTACCAAAAAAGAGAAAAGACAAGGCACTGCTAGCTGCTAAAGAAGCAGGGGCGACTGGTGTCACGATCAACGAAGCCCATGGTATGGGTCTGCACGAGATGGACAACCTTTATCACCGTCTGGAGCATGACGACACGGATGTCGACTTGATGTTCCTTCTACAGACGACTAAAGCCGACCATCTCATCCAGCATGTCATGCATGAACTTGACATCATCGGTGGCGGTGAAGGCATCGCTTTTGCTTACCCGGTATCACATCTAAAAGGTGTATCGCTTAAAAGTGAACACTTCAACATCTCGTCAAACGTAGAGTCCTCCTAAAGACGGGATGCCCATTCTAGGATGGGCTCTCTATGAGGACTCTCGAGGTCCTTCCTGTCGTATCCCTCTCATTCAACGTGATCTTTATTGCAGAGTATAGGTAGACGTTTGAATGCGATAAGCTCATCTACCTCAAAGCGATCCAAAAAGAGCCTTTTGACATCATCTACTTCTAGACCTTGTATCCTTGTTATGGTAGTATTGTTAAAATAGTTCAGGAGCGAAAAGGCATGATGAGACAAGACAACAGCATAGGCTATCTTTTTATCATACTGGCGGCAGTCGTCATCGTCCTGGCCGGGATCAAAAGTGCCGCAGTGATCGTTGTACCCTTTTTACTCTCGATGTTCTTGGCCATCATCTTTGCTCCGATGTTTCAGTGGCTAAATCGTAGAGGTGTACCCGAAGGGATCTCACTTTTTGTTGTGATCGTCTTGTTTATAGTATTGATGGGACTGGTCGGTATGCTTGTAGGCTCCTCTGTTCAGGACTTCACGAGCAAGCTTGGTTTTTATGAAGCGCAATCTCAGCAGCAGCTTGAGGGCGTCATCACGATGCTCTCTGGCCTGGGAGTCGAGATATCAGGCCAGCAGGTCAAGGAGATGTTCGATCCGGCTGTCGTGATGAAGTATGTGGCTGGTACGCTCAAAAGTCTGGGCTCTGTACTGACGAACTCTCTGGTGATCTTGCTGACGGTCGTGTTCATCCTTCTAGAGTCTGCCCAGTTCAAACGCAAGATAGCGAGTCTGAGTACCGATCAGGTGCTTACCGGACACATGCGTGAAGTCATTGAAAAGATCGAGCAATACATGGTCTTAAAAGCAGTGATCTCAGCTCTTACAGGTATCACAGTGACAGTCATGCTAAAGATCATCGGCGTGGATTATGCCGTGCTCTGGGGTGTGGTGGCATTTATGCTCAACTTCATACCCAACATCGGCTCCATCATCGCAGCCGTTCCTGCGGTACTACTGGCATTTATCCAGCTTGGTCTTGTCAGCGCGTCGATCGTAGCTATTGGCTATATGGTCATCAACATCATGGTCGGTTCAGTCATAGAGCCTAAAGTGATGGGTCAGGGTCTGGGCCTCTCTACGTTAGTGGTCTTTTTATCATTGATCTTCTGGGGCTGGTTATTGGGTCCGGTAGGCATGCTGCTTTCCATCCCTCTTACCATCATGGTCAAGATCGCCCTTGATGCTCAGCCAAATACGAGATGGATAGCCGTCATGCTTGGTACAGGTGCGAAACGAAGAGAAAAGAAAGATCCTGTTAGCGTATCTGATACCAACCCCCGTTAAGGGGGACTACTTTAAATAAGAGAGAAGCTATTAGCTACAAGTTTAAAAACTTCAAGAAGAGTTATCCAGATATTGAGCGACTCTCCACTCTTAAAGGTCTAGAGTAGGGCTAATATCTCCGCTGTACTAAGTACTTTTCCAGTACTTTTGACCTCTCCATCGATGACGAGGCCTGGTGTGCTCATCACGCCGTAAGCCATGATCTTTTGTAGGTCTGCGACCTTCTCTATCTGAACGAACTTACCACTTTTGGCGACGGCCTGTTTCACTTTGGCTTCAAGCTCGTTACATTTTTTACACCCGGTGCCTAGTATTTCTATTTTCATGTTTGTGTCTCCTATAAGATCATATTAAAAAGAAAGCCAATCGCCATGATACCTATGCCGATGATGGCAAAAAAGGTGGCAATAAGTCTAACGTGCAGGACCTGCTTTAAGATGATGGCTTCAGGCAGACTCAGTGCTGTGACCGCCATCATAAAACTTAGGGCGGAGCCAAGTAGCATCCCCTTCTCTGTGAGAACCTCTACCAGTGGCATCACTCCGGCAGCCGATGAGTACATCGGTATGCCCATCAAGACTGCCAGTGGTACGGCATACCAAGCATCGCCACCGGTGTACTCGGCGATCAGTTCAGCCGGGATGTAGCCGTGAAACCAAGCCCCTACTGCCACACCGACCAAGACCCAGAGGTAGATCTTCTTAAAGATATCATAAGTGGCGTTCCATGCTTCGCGAAGGCGCTCAGTGAAGCTGCTTTGTGTCGCCGTGACATGCAGGTCTCCTGAGAGTGCAGGGACATCGAGCAGGACATACTGCTCTGCATTTGTCCTGCCTATCAGCCAGCCGCCGATGATGGCGACAGCCAGTCCAAAAGCGATGTAGATAGCCGCGACTTTAAAGCCGAAAAGGCCAAAGAGCATGGCAATGGCTATCTCATTGTTCAGAGGTGCACTGATAAGAAAGGAGAAGGTGACACCGATGGGGATACGAGCCTGTAAAAATCCCAGAAAAAGAGGAATAGCTGAACAGGTACAAAATGGGGTGATGATACCAAATAGAGCAGCGAGGATATTACCGGTAAACTCCCCCTTACCAGCTAGATAAGCCCGTACCATCTCCGTGTTGAACCAGGTACGTAGCAAAGAGACACCGAAGATGATGGTGATAAGCAAAAACCAGATCTTTATCGTATCGTAGATAAAAAAGTGGATAGCATCCGCCAGTCTACCTTCAAGCCCTATGGTCTCAAAGACAAATTGCCCACTTAGTTCATGCCACATCTAGCAGAGCTCTTCTTTGATGATCGGTAAAAGCTCTTCCTCGATCAATGCAAGGGTCTTCGCATACTCCTCAACGGCTTTACCACTTGGGTCATCAAAGCCGACATGGATGGTCTTGACCGCTTTTGGAAATACCGGACAGGTCTCTTTGGCGTGGTCACAGACAGTGACGATGAGGTCAAAGGCAGTGTCTAAGACTGTCTCTATGACTTTGGAGTGGTACTGCTCTTTCCAGTAGCCTTTTGATTTGAGCAGGGCCTGTGCATTTGGATTGACTTTACCGCTGGCTTTTACACCGGAGCTTTGTGCGTAGGCACAGTCGCTGAGTCTGGCATTGATAAGTGCTTCAGCCATGATGGAGCGGCAGCTGTTACCCGTGCATAAGATCAGTACATTCTTTTTAGGAGTCGTCATCTTTTCTCTTCTTTCTGTTTTGTTAGGATGTAAGCTCATAGAATGCATCCTTTTTCACTATCACAACTTTTTACGAGCGGTGGCAGTGGTATGTCTAGTGTGCGTATCTCCTCGATGGACTGTAGACGAAAACGGTCCATCGGCGAACGGATGGAGTAGTAGGCCCAGGTCCCTCTGCGGTCGACGCGTAAAAAGCCAGCCTCTTTCAAGATCTTTAGATGGCGGGAAAGGCGTGACTGGATCATCCCAAACGACTCCTGCAGATCACCAACGCATAATGCCCCGTGTTGGTCCAGAAAACGTAAGATCATGATGCGAGTCTCATCTTTGAGTGCTGCGACACTTTTTAAGAATATCTCCAATGTCCGATCCTTTTACAGCATTGTAGCAGAGTTATTATAATATATCAAGATATATTGATATATAGGGCTTTAAACTATCTTTGCTAAGATTCTATCACTAAAAAGGGGTAGAAGATGAATGTAGATAAAGCCTGTAATAATGAACGATGTATGAAACATGAGCTCTGTGCTCGCTATGAAGCATGGTCTAAAGGTGATCAGAACTATAAGACGTTCAAAGGTACTGAGCAGAAGGGTTGTGGACAGTTTATCCAGAAATAGGGTTGAAGATATCCACGTGTTCACACTGTTAACGCAACTGTGTTATGCTTTGGCCAACTTTGACCATAAGGATAGATAATGAGAAAACGTATACTGATCACCATGGCGCTGGCCTCACTGCTACTGGCTGGAAATGCATTCGCATGTCCAAACAAACACGGGGTACATACTTCTAAATCACAGATGCATGGAAGCAAACGTGGGCACTCGACGAAGCATGTCGTGAAAAAGGTCATCGCGGCAGTGAGTCAAACGGGTATAGATGCAGAACAGACTCAGCAGGTCACTGCGGCGATCAACACGTTCAAAGCGACCAATATGAAGATCAAAGCCTCTAAGAAGATGCCACTTGATGCCTTTAAAGATGACGGCTTTGACAAAAAAGCCTTTATGATAACGGTGATGGCTCCTCAACAGGCCAAAGCAATGGCTAAAGCTGACCTTCTCGAGAGTGTCTATGGCATCTTGGATGCTGAACAGAAAAAGATCTTCAAGCGCGCCTGCACATCATCTATGATAGAGAAGTCCATCAAAAAAGGTATGGTGAAAGGTCATATGATGAAGAACAGAAAATCTTGTGGTAAATGTCAGCACGCAGTGATAACTGACGTTGAAGTACCAAAAGGGAAGTGATCCTTTAACGAGTGCTTCTATAGTCGGCTACTATCTCTTTGACGGCCCCGTCGAAGCGTCTATAGCCGACCTTGTGAATGAGCAGACTCTTTTCAAGCTTCATTACGAGGCTTTAAAGTGTCTTCGCTTCGTAACCACTTCATCAGGTACTGACTTGCAGTACTCCTGACATCATGATACGACTCCTACAGACATTTAAGTATCTCTCTATCTTCATCCATGACAATCTTATGAAATAGCACTACTGCGACTTCTCACTACCAACTCTGAAAACATAGTTTCGCTAATAGACAATAAGAGTAATAAGCTATACAAGAAAAGTCCCACTATTAAGGATCGGATGAGTAGATCATTAGTTAGACTAATAAAATATATATCTAAATATTATAGTAAACTTAACAACCGCATCTACTCAATAAAGATAATCGTTATCAATTAAAGAGTCGTTATACTTCTGCCAACTTATCCAAAAGGAAACAAATATGAAAACGATCATCTTAGCGACTATCTTGACTATCAGTGCACTACAGGCAGAGGACGTCGTCCACTATGATAAAAAAGAGGCGAAGGCTTCAAGTATGAGTAAGCCAAATCATCCAAACAGTGACCTCTACACAAAAAAAGGAAAATAATGTTTGATTGGGAATTTGATCATATACTGGGGAACCTGTAGGACTTACACCTACAAGGACTACCTCTTGCACAATTGACTGAAAATTCCTTTTCCTGGCTAGCTCTCCATCGACCTTGTGCTAAATAGCAGCGTTCGTATCCAAAAAAACGATGAAGATCTATCAGAGTAGGAGAGATCTTTATCTCAATCAGATAGACTCTTATTTCAAAAGAGGAAACGATGCAAACGCTGATATTATTGAACAAAAGGTCGCTAGAGCATTTCCCGGTGCAGCTTTTTGCTGTTATCATGGGCCTCTCCGGCCTGACTATCGTCTATGCCAAAGCGTACCACCTTCTCGCTACGCCTTATGGCATCTATGAGACTTTACTTTGGATCGACACACTTCTTTTTTTCTGGTTCTTCACAGCCTACGTACTAAAATGGCTTTATTACCCAGAGGCTGTTCAAAAAGAGTCGCAGCACCCCATAAAAAGTTCGTTTATGGCGACGATCTCGATGAGTTTTCTACTGCTTTCCATCGCTTATTATGATTATGCTCCGACCGTCTCCATCTTGTTCTGGTATATCGGTGCACCGCTTCAACTGTTCTTTATGCTTAGCATCATCCGGTACTGGATCTATGATGAGCTGAAGATCGTACATAGTAATCCGGCCTGGTTTATCCCTATCGTAGGTAATGTACTTGTCCCGGTAGTGGGCATCGAGGCTGCACCACTGTTTGTCTCACTTTTCTATTTTGTCATCGGGATGTTCTTCTGGCTAGTCTTCTTCGTCATCGTGATGAACCGGATCGTCTTTCACCATCGGCTTGCAAAGAGATTGATACCGACGCTTTTTATCTTCATCGCACCGCCTGCGCTTGGATTTATCAGTTATTTTCGCCTCACATCGGGCAGTGTCGATATGGTGAGTATGTCCCTCTATTTCATAGCTCTGTTTATCTTTGTCTTACTGCTGTTCATGATCAGGATGTATGACAGGTCCCAGTTCTTTATCTCATGGTGGGCCTATACCTTTCCCCTTGCCGCACTGACGATAGCGACACTGCTGCTGCATGGGGCACTTCAGACTACGACGACATACTATGGCTCGATCTTTTTGATGATCCTGACAACAGGGGTCATAGGTCATGTGACACTAAAGACGTTGCAGGGATGCAGAGAAGAGAAGATATGTGTTTTGGAGGAAGATTAAGATGGAAAAAAGAAGTCTATTAGTCGGGACCGTCCTTGGGTTGGTCATCAGTCTGTTTGTTGTTGGAGTGGCTTTTAAGATAGCGGCACCGACGATGTTCTTTAAAGAGGTGAGCTCACCTTACGATTTCGATAAAAGTGTCAGGCTTATCAGCGAAAGGATAGACAAGCAGGAGGGCTGGCATGTGACGACTATCATCGATCAGCGTCAGGAAGTTCTCGATCATGGCGGCCTGGATGTCGGTCAGGTCAAGGTCATAAAGTTTTGTAACGGAAGCCTTTCGGGTGAGATGCTCTCTGCAGATATGTCGAAGATCATGGCTGTGAAGATGCCGCTTAGTATTGCAGTGTATGAGAAAAGTGACGGAAGGGTGACCATAGGTCTGATGAATGGCTACCTGATGGCCCGTCTTTTCAGTGGAAGTCGAGAGGGTGATCTGATGGAGCGTGTGGTCACTGATATGGAATCGATCCTTGGATTTTTGCA
Organism: Sulfurimonadaceae bacterium; assembly: GCA_016744575.1. Taxonomy (GTDB): domain Bacteria; phylum Campylobacterota; class Campylobacteria; order Campylobacterales; family Sulfurimonadaceae; genus BB26. The sequence goes on from JADGEC010000002.1 coordinate 13,594, forward strand.
TTTTAGATATACGATATTTTAAATAAGGACAGAGCATGATGCCATTTTCAGATGAGGATATCTATGAAGCCGTCAACGGCCATCTTCCGGGGGTCAGTACCTATGTGGACTCTCATGGTGGAGGGATCACTCTATTGGGTGTAAAAGATAGCACCGTTTACATCCGACTTATAGGTACTTGTCAAGGCTGTACCATGAGTCTGATGACGACAAAGATGGTCGTGCAAAAAGAGCTTAGAAGAGTTATCCATCCGGAGTTGAACATCATCAATGATGACGGCACTCCGGAGAACACTCCCCCCGAAGGTCTATTTAAAGTATCTGAACCTGTGATAGTTCAGGGCTCAAATGAGGGATGGATAGATAAGATAAAGCGCATCTTTTAAAGTCCTTTACTCTCTTTTTATAGCATCCATATTAGTTATGATTTCCACAAGATGAATGAGAACACTAAGATCGAAGGAGATCGATGAAGTTGACATTTTTAGGGACAAGTGCGGGGAAGCCTACTAAAGAGCGAAATGTATCGGCGCTTGGATTGGAACTTGACCAGGAAGGTAAGTGGTACCTTTTTGATTGTGGTGAGGCGACGCAGCATCAGATCATGAAAAGTAAGCTCTCTATCGCTAAGATCGACAGCATCTTTATCACGCATCTGCATGGTGATCACTATTACGGATTACCGGGGATCTTGGCTAGTAAAAAGCTTGATGGAGCTTTGAGACCTTTGAGTATCTATGGTCCCAAAGGGATCAAAAAGTTTCTGGAGTGCGTCACTGACCTTTCAAAAGAGAGTCTTGGTTATGTTTTGAGCATCATCGAGTTCACCGTAGAAGAGACCTATATATTTGACAGGTTCACCTTGAAAGTCTTGCCGCTTATTCACTCCATAGAGAGTCATGCTTTCTACATCAAAGAGAAGGCTATGGACAGCAGGCTTGATGAGAAGAGACTGCGAGAGATAGGGTTGGAACCATCACCACTATATGGTGAACTCAAAAAAGGAAAAAAGATAACATCTCAAGGGCAGATCGTGGACCCAAAGGATTTTATGCTTGAGCCAATAGCTGGAAGATCGCTGATCATCGCCGGAGATAACAGTACCCCTGCCGTTTTGGGAGAGTATCTGGTAGATCTTGACCTTTTGGTGCATGAGTGCACCTATACCCAGCAGGTCTATGATGAGCTGTCTACAAAGTATCTGCACACTACTGCAAAAGATCTCGGTATGACAGTTCAAGAAAAAGGTGTCAAAAACCTCATTGCTAATCATATTAGTTCCCGATATGCCAAGAACAGTACGCATAGCGTCGAGACGATCTACGATGAGATAGAGCACGATTTTGAGGGCCGACTCTTTATTGCGGATGATCTCGATGTCTATTATCTGGGCAGAGATGGTGTCGTTGATAGATCGATATGACCTTCAGCTCTCATCATAGAACAGTCCCTACTTCATGACTCATAGAAAAAGATAGTTGTGCAATATAGTCTATGAAGCTGTAGTGCCTCATAGGACTGTGAGAGAAGTCCAACTAGCCCAGAGACACCAGTTTTTTCAGCTTTATTGTGACGATTAAATTAAATATTTATTTTATTTTAATCGTCAGATAACTATACTTTCATCAATGATATCAAGGAGTGCTTATGTTTAGACTACTTCTTATGAACTTTTTACTGCTGGGCTTTACTGCTTGTCATGATGATAGACAGACAGTAGAGTTTGACGGTAAGCTGCTTACCGAAAAGTATTGTTCTTCCTGTCATGACCTGCATATCCCACCTGTTATCTCTGATGATGAGCTGGCTCCGCCGATGTTGGCTATATCTGTGCATATTCCTGAGCTTGTCAGCGTTTCAAATGAGAGCGAAAGGACATCAAAAGCTATCGACTTTGTAGTGGACTATGTACGTGACCCTTCTGCAGAGAAGGCATTTTGTGATAAAAAAAGCATCAAGCGGTATGGACTTATGCCATCACAAAAAGAGCGTGTGAGCAAAGAGGAAGCCAAAGCCATCGCAACATACATGTTTCAACACTACACTCAGGAGAACCTTACGAAGAAGATGAAGGAAAAAGTGGAGTTTGATGCACTTGATCCTGGGAGAAAAGTGGCGCTGAAGTACCGATGTCTGGGATGTCACAAAGTAGACAGGAAGCTGATAGGCCCTTCGTTCATAGCTATCGCTAAAAGGCATGTTGATGCAAAAGAGAAGATGATAAAGAGTATTAAAGAGGGAAGTAAAGAGAGATGGGAGAGTTCAAATGGTGCCATTATGCCACCATTTAAACAGATAAGTGATGATGAACTGGAGATACTCTTGGTATGGATATTGGGCTTTGATACTTAGTCAATAAATCTGGACTTGCAGGAAGGGCTACCATATAAAGGTAGAGTGCCATCTTGCCTGTAATACCTCATGATACCTGATCTCAGTGACTTTCGTCGATGCATGAAGAGACTTTTGAACAGATAGTCCCGATTCGCCTTGCCGTCATCGGTCAGCTTGGTGCTGTTAAGGAGCCAAAAGGGACTGAAAAGGGATATTTTCCTTGTAGAAAACGCTGGACCTTCTGAATCATCATCTGATCTACACAAACTCTTCACACAAATACGATAAAATCATATATAAGTTTATAATATTTTATAAGGTTAGAAAATATGATAAAAAATAGAGAGGAGAGGCGAGGGATAAAGTCATTCTTCTTTGCATTCATCTTATTGGCCGTATTGGCTATTGGGTCGACGATCTACGCATTCTTTCAGATGGCTTCGATACATACGATCACGACAAATATCTATGAACACCCGCTGAAAGTCTCCAATGCCGCACTGATGGTCGATCTGGATATCTATAAGATACAAAACCATATGAAAGATGTCGTATTGTCATCATCACAAGAGCACCTGAACAAGCTTATTGATGAGATCGAAAGACATGAGAGAGACGTCTACAGTAATCTGCATGACATCAAGGATAATATCCTTGGATCAGAGGGTCGTATGCTTGTAGAGCAGACATCACAGTTGTTTAGAGCGTGGAAACCGATACGCGATGAGGTGATCATATTGGTCGATTTCGACTTGATATCTGGGTCTGAAGTCATCACATTGGGAAGTGATGAGAGGCATGTCCTTGCTCTTGAGGATTCTGTCTCAAAGCTTTACACCTATGCCCAGAACAAAGCCGAGGGGTTCAAAGAACAGTCCAATACGATGTTCCAAAAAGTCGTCTTTAGTAGTCTTTTCATCTCTATCTCACTTTTGGTCTTGTTCATACTTCTTATTTATTACACTGTACAAAGGCTACGAAAATACATCCTTAAGGATACCTATTTTAATGGGATGATAGCGATCATCAGAGACCTTGAGACGTTGATAGTCACCGAAAAAGAGCCTCAGAGGTTGATCGAGGAGAGTTGTGATATCTTCACGTCAAACAATGTCTATGACAATGCATGGATAGTACTTGTGGATGATAGTGGTAGTATTGAGCATACTGCTACGAGTGGGTACTCTTCAAATCATTTTATAGAGTTCGAAGAGAAGTTAAAGAGTGGTTGGACACCTCATTGCATCAGTAAGACGACTCAGAGTGAAGCAGATGATTCGATCACGATGAATGTGCATGATGAGTGTCCGGAATGCCCTTTGACAGGACATGTCGAGACTGGAACGTCTTTAAACATCGCGTTGATCCATGATGAGAGACTCTATGGTTATCTGACTCTCTCTATAGAAGGTAAATATGTTGCTGCTTATGATGAGAATACGTTGCAATATGAAGCTGCACGAGATATTGCATATGCACTATATAATCTGCAAGTCAAAAAAGATTTGGTGGTAGTGCAAGAGCGTTATCGCTTTGCCAGTGAGGCTGCGGCTGATGGTATATGGGACTGGGACTTTTTAAATGATAGTATCTATTTCTCACCGACATTGAAGAGCATGATCGGTTATCGTGATGAAGAGATGCCGAATGTGTATGAGGAGTGGGAGAAGCGGATCCACCCTGATGACAAGGGGCAGATATTGATTGATGTCCAGGCGTCCCGTGAGAGTGAGACCGGCGCCTATAGAAATATTCACAGACTGAAGCACAAAGATGGTCACTGGGTCTGGATAGAAGCACGTGGCAAGACGATCTTTGATGCAGAGGGCAGAGCGATACGGATGATAGGCTCTCACACGGATATCACTGAACGAAAAAGAGCCCAAGAGCAGCTTCAGACCTCTAATGATAAGTTTGAAAAGACATTCAATACGACGCCAAGTCTCATCATCATCACGCATCTTGATACAGGTAGGGTCTACGATGTCAACAGGACATTCGAAGAGACCTTTGGTCATCGAAAAGAAGATATCATCGGCAAGACGACTGCTGATATAGGTCTTTGGGCAGATCTTGATGAAAGACAGGAGTATATAGATACCTTGCGAGATGAGGGCTTTGTAAAGGGAACGGTCAACTCTTTTCTGACAAGAGATGGCAAGGTAGTCATCGCCCAGACCTTTGCAAGCCTGGTGACTATTGGAGAGGAACGTTATATCTTGGCAGTCGCTGATGATATCACTTCCGAGAAGGCATTGGAGATAGAGAACAGAAAGTTTCTTGACGTCTTAGACCAGAGTATGAACGAACTGCACGTCTTTGATCTTGAAGAGCTGCATTATACCTATGTCAATAAAGCAGGCCTTTCTAAGCTGGGCTACACCATGGAAGAGATGAGAACGTTTACGCCTATGGATATCCTTGATGGTGTGATGTCTGAAGAAGCCATACGGGAGATGTTAAGACCACTGTTCGAAGGTCAAAAAAGTATGCTCTTTGATGATGCTCGGCAGTTGCGTAAGGATGGCACTATCTATCCGGTGGAGACCAGACTGCAAGTCATCGAGATAGAGGGCAGAAGCCAGGTCGTCGCAACGGTAATCGATATGACAGATAAAGAGAAGATCCTTCAACTTCTCGAACAGAAGAGGATGGAGCTTGAGACCATCATCCGGGAAGCTCCAAATCCTATCATGTTATATGATGAGGATGGAGAGGTCCTGATGGTCAATAAGATCTGGGAGCAGCTTAGTGGGTATCATCATACGGACATCGATACGATAGATAGATGGACAGAAAAAGCTTACGGTAAAAATATCCCAGTGACTAAGACAGCTATCGATAGACTCTACTCTTCCGGCACAAAAGTAGATGAGGGTGAAAAAAGTATTGTTACCGGGCATGGAGATAGCATCATCTGGCAGTTCAGTTCTGCCCCGCTTGGAATGATGGACGGTAGACGTGTCATCATCTCATCAGCCATGGACATCACTGAACTAAAGAAGAAAGATGAGCTGATGATCATACAGTCACGCCATGCTGCGATGGGAGAGATGATCGGCATGATCTCACATCAGTGGCGACAACCTCTGGCTATCATCGCGATGGGAGCAAACAATATGCTTGCTGACATCGAATTTGAGGAGTTGTCTCCTATTGCAGTCGAAGAGCATTCCAGGACCATCTTGAAGCAGACAGGACACCTCTCAAAGACTATCGATGACTTTAGATACTTCTTTCGTCCTGAACAGGAAAAAGAGGCAGTCTCCATAATGACGGTCCTGGATGAGACAGAGAAGGTGATCGGTCCAAGTCTGGTCAGTAATGATATTGAATTGGTCATCGAGAACAGTAGTGACTCGTCGACTATGATCCATAGACGAGAGTTGATGCAGGTCTTCATCAACTTGCTTAATAATGCAAAAGATGCCGTAATAGCAAATACCGAGGATAATAGAAAGATCATGATCACTGTCGAAGAAGATGAAGAGAGCATGAGTACGACGATCTGCGATAATGGTGGAGGTATCGAGGATGCGATCATAGAGAAGGTCTTTGATCCGTACTTTACTACAAAAGAGGAACTCAATGGTACCGGACTGGGACTCTACATCAGTAAGACCATCATAGACAAACATTTTCATGGCCATATCAGCGTAGTAAATAGTGATACAGGAAGCTGTTTCAAAGTTCGTTTTCCTAGATGAGTACTGATGCCTGTGAAAAGACCATCGTCTTCTCTTTTGACTATTTTAATTCACTTGAGGGACTCCAGGCTTATTCTTCTCTGTGATAGAATGCGCCAAAGGGGAACTTATGATGACACTGTCTGTTCGTTTTAAAGAGGCGATCATGAGGGCGTTCAAGACGCTTCTGAACATCGCCCCCATGCTATTGGCTGTCATAGGTCTGGTGGGACTGTTTGATACGCTTGTGACTCCAGAGATGCTCCATTCGCTCTTTATTGGAAATGCACTTTATGATGCACTGATGGGAATCTTTGTCGGTGGAGTCTCTGTTGGACAACCCTTTCTCAGTTATATCATTGGCGGAGAACTGCTTAAAGAAGGCATCTCTTACTATGCCGTCACGGCATTTATCTTGGCCTGGGTGACATTGGGGCTTGTCCAGCTGCCACTGGAGTGGAGCCTTTTTGGCGGTCGCTTTACCATTATACGAAATCTGCTTAGTCTGCTCTTCGCCCTTGTGATCGCTTTTGCTACTACCGTGACAATCGAGTTGTTGACATGAAGCAGGCAAGTAACAAAAAGCGAAAGAGTCGCAGTGGGTGGATCATGTTGGTCCTGACCGTTATCATCTATCTCGTCACGGCATCGACTGAACCCTCGTTGGCGTATGCTGCATTGACAAAAAGCTTTGAAGTACTGAAGATGATCGCACCGATAATGCTGGCAGTCATGCTCTTGATGGCCTTGATCGCTACGTTTATCAAGCCCAAGGGTATAGCAAGGCATCTGGGAGAAGAGAGTGGTCTAAAGGGGTGGCTTCTCGCGCTTACCGGAGGTGTGTTGAGTCATGGGTCGACGCTAGTCTGGTACCCGATGCTGAGTGAACTTAGAGAGCATGGTGCCCGTGATGGGCTGATAGTGGCATTCTTTTATGCCCGAGCCATCAAGCTGCCATGGCTGCCGGTGATGATAGGTTACTTTGGTCTTACGTTTACTGTAGTCCTGACTTTTTACATCGTGCTTGCTGCATGGATACAGGGAGTCTTGACAGATAGATTATTACAGGGAGAGCATCATGATAAAAGTAAGTGAACTATCGATGACCATCGTCTTTGATAACTACCCTTACCCCCGGAGTGGACTTAAGACCTTGTGGGGATTCTCCTGCTTCATCAAGACACCGAAGAACACGCTGTTGTTCGATACAGGGAGTAATGGCAGAGTACTGCTTGAGAACATGGAAAAAGTAGAGACTGATGTGAAAAAGGTAGATACGCTCTTTCTTTCGCATCATCACTGGGACCATATAGGTGGTCTTGACTCGGTGATCGAGCTAAATCCGGATGTGGATATCTTTGCACCTTCATCGCTGTCGAGACTGCTGGTAAAAGATCTTAAGGCGATGGTGCGAAGGGTGATCGTGTCTGATGAGAAGAGTATGATCATCTGTGAAGACATCTATACGACTGGGATGATGGGTGAGGAGGTAGAAGAGCAATCGCTTATCATCGACACCGATGCCGGAGCAGTGGTCATAACAGGTTGTGCACACAATGGCATCGTAGAGATCGCAAAAAGAGCAGAAGAGATCCTTGGAAAAAAGATCGCTCTGCTTCTTGGAGGCTTTCATCTTATGGGTAAAGATGAAGAGGGGATAGAGAGGGTAGTCAGTGGGCTTATGGAGTTGGAGATAGACTATATCGCTCCGACGCACTGTACCGGTGATCTGGCCAAGGAGAGGCTACAGGAGGTTTTTGGCGAAAGGGCTATCGTAGTAGGGGCAGGAAAGAAGATACACCTCAAAGGATAATATGACGGTAAAAATACATATTTATCTTATTTTAACCGTCATATCGGTATGATTTTATATTATTAAATTCATAAGGAATGATTATGAGACTAGTATTTCCGACCGATGAGAACATGGGATATCTTTCCAAGCGAGGCGCGCACTTTGGAAAAGCGAAGTTTTATACCGTCGTCACTTTGGAAGATGAGAAGATCGCCGAGGTAGAAGGCATCGCTAACCCTGGACACAGCGGAGGTGCCTGTGGTAACGCTGTCACTAATATCATGGGTCTGAACCCGGATGCACTGATCGTCTCTGGCATAGGTGGAAGCCCGGCAGCTGGATTTGCGCAAGCTGGACTCACCCTCTATTTTGACAGAGACTCCTCAACAGTAGAAGAGAGTATCAGTCGGCTTCTGAAGGGTTCTCTCGAGCTCAGTGAAGGTAACGGGACTTGCTCGACCCACTAAGGAGTTAGATGGATATCACACTCTCCCCCATCGGGACGATCCGTTCTCCCTTTTGTGATCTTGTAGATATGCCGATACAACCTAAAGGGGCCGGAGAGACACTGGCTTCGATCGAGATCAAAGAGCAGTATCTTGAAGGTCTGCATGACCTTGACGGCTTTAGCCATGTCTACCTGATCTACCACTTCCATAAAGTCCAAGAAGCACAATTGAGTGTCATTCCCTTTAACGACCATACCAATACACAAAGAGGGGTCTTTTCGACAAGGACACCGATGCATCCAAACAGTATTGGTCTCTCAATAGTAGAGCTTGTCAAAGTTGAGGAGAACATCGTCACTATCAGAGGTGTCGATGTCTTCGATGGTACGCCACTACTAGATATAAAGCCCTATATCGAGAACTTTGATAAGGTAGAAGGTGCGACCAGATCGGGATGGATGCAGGCAAGTCTGGAAGAGGTGAGTAATAAAAGGTCTGATGATCGTTTTGTCTAAAGATCTAATGGTCCATTTAGCAAAGTCAAATCGAATGAGGAATATAATTTACATGGATCAAGTAATAGGAATCACCAAATAGTGTAGGTCATCACGACATGGGGTGTTTCCATATCTTTTCGAATTACCAAATAAGTAGTCCTGCAAAGATCTGTAGACCCCCTATGCCACAAGCATCAACACTGTCTTGACAACTTCTACTACCTGATCTGAGTTATACCAAACTAATATGAAAGAAGATGAGATATGGCAAATGAACAAAGTACTATAGAGATCGACGGCGAACAGGTATCTATTGATGAACTTATCAATATCTTTAAAAGCAGTAAAAAAGATGATGGCACAGTAAGTAAAGCGAAGCGAAAACATCAAGAAGCGCAGGAGTTGAAACCTTATCAGGCGGAGCTGATCAAACTGCAAAGACATATAGAGGACACCCATAAGAAGATCATCATCCTTTTTGAAGGCCGCGATGCTGCCGGCAAGGGCGGGACCATCAGACGGGTGACGCGTTATATGAACGAAAAGCACTATCGTATAGTCGCACTTGGAAAACCGACAGAGGAGCAGCGTACACAGTGGTTCTATCAGAAGTACATCTCTTACTTCCCACGCGGCGGCGAGATCGTCCTTTTCGATAGAAGCTGGTACAACCGTGCCATGGTCGAAAACGTCTTTGATTTCTGCTCTCAAAAAGAGTATGAAGACTTTATGAAAGGGGTCAAAGGTTTTGAGAAAGACCTTACCCGACAGGGGACTATTCTCATCAAACTCTACTTTAGTGTAAGCAAAGATGAGCAGGCAAAACGTTTTGAGCGTCGTAAGACTGATCCTCTACGACAGTGGAAGCTAAGCGAGATCGATGTCCAGGCACAAGATCGCTGGGATGATTTCACCAATACAAAATACCGTATGCTTAAGCAGACGCACTCACATAACGCACCATGGACGGTGATCCGTTCTATCGATAAACAAAAAGCAAGACTCGAAGCGATAAAAGTGATATTGAACAGCATAGACTATGAGGGTAGAGATCCTGATCTGGACTATGCACTTGATTCTGAGATCGCGATCTCGGGATCAAGAGAGATCGAGATCATGGAAGCTCAGCGCGCCGGAAGCGGTAAGTTCATAGGTTAGACCTCTTGGTCTATGCCACTACTTAAGACGTCAAACGAACAAATACCCCTCTCTTCCTATACTTTTAGATAGCATAGGATAGACTTGCTTGAGGGTCGCTCTTCACAGACCCCTATCCTCTAATACTAAGTCACTTAAGTCAATGCTATTAGGACTCTCAGCCTTTTCACGGTCACTATATTACCTTTTAGAAAGGGCCTCTATCTGTTCTTTGATCACCGTGAACTTTTTGTCATAAGCGAAACAGGCACCTATGGTACAGGCAAGGTAGAGACCACTTTTATCGGGTTTACTAAGTAGATAGGGAAATCTTATGGTACTGATCGCTTGACGCTTTTCCTGCAAAGTCTTACTGCTGTGTTTTAAAACGACGACTCCATATTGTTGCATCAGGTAGGCGATAGCTGTCGAGGGGACATCTGCCTGTCTCTCTTCAAGCTCGCGTAGATGGAGCTTAAGTGATGCCGTAGCAATAGCCGCATATTTTGGTGCTTCTTTGAGAGAAGCGAGCTTATAGAGGTCTTGCATCATCCGCCCGAAACTAGAGGTGTAGTATTTATCGCGCAGATCTACGGACACAGGCATCCCCTCACTATTTTGCACCCAGGTGCCATCTTTATAAAACAGAGTCAGGGCCTTCTCTGTCAACTCTTTTGCCAATAGTAGATGCTTCTTCTCATAGGTCGTCTCAAAAGCCTTGAGAAGTGTCGAGATGACAAAGGCATAGTCCTCCAGTAGTCCTGCTTGAAAAGGCTTTTTACCATAGAGACTCTGATGATAGAGATGCCCATTGGCAAACATCGTCTTTAAAAGACTCCCTAACGCATCATCTGCTTTTTTGACATAGAGCGGGTCAATAGACGATGCGGCATAAAGTGCTTCGACCATCATCGCATTCCAGGCCGTGATGACTTTGTTATCGATGAAAGGGTAAGTGCGACCTTTACGTAGCTCTTTCAGTGCTTTTTGTAGTGAGGCAAAACCTTGTGGTCGCTGCTCAGTATAGAAATTAAGATGCTGCTTGCCTTCAAAGTTTCCCTTTTCGTAGAGTTCGATGGCCTCATCAAGTTCTTTTGCATGGCTGTTCTGTGCGATGGCTCCCTTGAGTTGCTCGTTTGTATAGATAAAGTAGCCACCCTCCTGATGGTCGCTGTCTGCATCCGAGGCACTGAGGAAAAGGCCTTCTCTACCAAAATGCTCTTCAGTCATAGCAATAGTCTCTTTGACTACATCACGAAAGAGGACCTCGCCTGTCAGGTGAAAGGCTTTGACATAGAGCGGTATTAGCTCTGCTTGATTGTAGAGCATCTTCTCAAAGTGAGGGACCTCCCAGGCTGCATCGGTAGAGTATCGGAAGAAGCCACCTTCTACATGGTCATAGAGGCCACGAAGGGCCATGGTACGAAGGACCTCAAGGCCCATCTTCTGTGCGTCATCATCGCCGAGCTTTCCAAGATCGAAGAGCAGGGCTATCTTGGAAGCTTCGGGGAACTTTGGTGAGATGGAGAAACCGATATAAAGATCATCATACATCTTCTCAAAGGCGTTAAAAAGCGTCTTGGTCGTGATCTTTGCTTTATCTGGGTCAAGGGGTGCATGCTTGGTCTGTATGATCGCTTCGATAGCATTGACTCGACGTGCTATGAGTTCAGGCTGCTTCTGATAGTCGCTGCCGAGTTCAGGCAACAGTGTATCCAGCCCCTCGACGCCATAGGCAGCACTAGGTGGTATATAGGTCGTGATATAGAAAGGCTTTCTCTCTTCACTCAGCAGAACAGTCAGAGGCCATCCTCCGGAACGTTTTTTAAGCTTTAAAAAGAGTTGCTGATAGTGACTGTCGAGATGGGGCATCTCTTCACGGTCTATTTTGACGGGGATGAAATAGCGGTTGATGAGTTCCGCTATCCGCTCATCTTCAAAGGACTCCTCCAGCATGACATGACACCAGTGGCAGGTGCTGTAGCCAATAGAGAGAAAGATAGGCTTATGCTTCTCTTTTGAGAGGGCGAACGCTTCCTCTCCCCATGGCAGCCAGTCGACAGGATTATAGGCATGCTGTTGAAGGTAAGGAGACTCTTCGTTGATAAGCCCGTTTGGCTGTTTCTGGGCAAAAAGTGATAGGGAAAGCAGAAGAGCTGCTAAAAGAAAACGCATACTCGACCTCCTGGCGGATCATGTGATCGTTTGAGATCAGATATACTACAGGAAATCTCTAAAGGTGCCCTTTGACATGAGAGAAGCTGCTTAGCAGTAAGAATGCCCCCAGTGTGATGATCAGTGCTGCAGCGAAGAACTCAAGCAGATAACCATACTTTCCAAAGGCGTTACCGCCGCGTCTTTGCACGCCCACAGCAATGATACCGGCTAGTGAGATAGTGAGGCCCATCCCTATGCTCATCACCAGTGCTGTGGCGATCCCGGTGAGTATGTGCCCCAATGAGATAGCGAAAAGGGTGATAGTCATGACTCCAGGACAGGGGACGATCCCGGCTGAGAAGGCTACAGCAAAGTCACTTTTACCAGATATCTGTATCTCTTCATCACGATCTCGACGATGCTTATAGGCTTCATAGATGAGATAGAGCCCGACGATCATGATCAAGACAGCGGAGATGATCGTAGAGATATGGGCGATGTTGTGGAACGCTTTGGTAAAGAGGGTCTCGATGAGGTAGTAGACGACAAAGGTAAGCAGGAGTGCAGAGATGGCGTGTACGATGGCGATCATATAACCCATCTTAAACGCTTTTTTTAGGTCACCACCCTGTTTGAGAAAATAAAAACCTACGAGTGCTTTGCCATGACCCGGACCAGCGGCATGGATGACACCATAGGCAAAGGCGATGGCCAAAAGAGTGAGCACTCCTCCGACAGGGTCGTTCTCAAGCTCTCGGAGATTACCGGAGACCAGGGAGTTTAGTTTGTACTGCCACTGAGTCAGTAGACGGAGGAAGTCACTGTAGTACTCGCTCATCGAAGCTCCAGTATGTAACCGAAGAAGTAGTCGCCATCGAGTTTTTTAAGCTCAAATGATCTGCTTTTGTCTGTCATCTTTATAAAAGCCTTTTTGAGGAGATAGGCGGTAAACATCTCCTCATCGTAAAATCTGATCTCTGTCGTCCCTTCTGGACGTGGTAAGGTGAAGTAGAAATTGACTTTATACTCCTCGATGGATGCCATAAACGAGTCGCTTTCGGGTGTAGCGATCTTCTTTCCATCGTGGTAGAAATAGGTGTAGTACTCAAACTCTTTAAGGCCAGCAAAGGTCTCTTTATAAAGAGTACCGCTCTCTTTCTCGCTCAAGCTCCCATCATGGTCCCGGTCAAAATCCATGATAAGCATCTGTGAGCTCATCTCATCAAACTCCCAGCGGATAGTGATGCTTTCTTCATCAATAGCGGGATAGACATCCACAAAGCTGTGAGGGTGTGCCGAAAGTGTTATCATCGATAGTAAAAACAGTATAGATATCCGCATTCGGCCCTTTCATCGATCAAAGGGGTATTTTATCAGAAGAAACTAAAGGTCATTTAACATAGATGCTACATAGGGTCTCTGGCCAAGTAATAATATTTACTTTCAGTTGTTAACACTTACTGTTTTTATATAAAATTTGCTATTCTTATAATCAGGGTACTTCCAAAAGGTCTGAGCTTGTTTTAGATTAGATTTCCAGAGGCGCCTAAAAGAGGATGTCAGATGCCTGAGAAAGATAAGATAAAACTCCTTAAACAGCTTGCTTCACCATTGACTCTACTCTATGTAGAGGATAATGAAAGACTCCGTGAGCAGGGTGTCGTACTTTTTCAAAAGTTCTTTAAAGAGGTGTTCGTCGCGGTAGATGGTCTTGATGGCCTGGAACAGTTCAAAGCGCACCGTCCAAACCTCGTAGTCAGTGACATAAAGATGCCGAAGATGAGCGGCCTTGAGATGACACGCCGCATCCACAAGGTCTCGCCGGACGCAAAGATCATCATGACTTCCGGCCATGCAGATCCAGAGAACCTTCTTGAAGCCATAAACAGTGGTGTGTTTCGTTTTTTGGTCAAGCCGCTGTCGGTCGCAAAACTTTCCACTATCCTCTTAGAGACGCTGGAAGTGGTCGAGGCGGAAGGCGAGGAGCGCCTGTTTGATTTTTATGTAGAGAACATCTTCAACTATCAAAACAGTATGATCGTCCTTTACAAGGGTAATCAACCCGTCATCGTCAATGATCGTTTTTTAAGTTTCTTTGACATGGAGTCACTTTCGGACTATCAAGATCACTACGGTAACCTTGGAAAGCATTTCCTCGAACATAAGGACTTTCTTTACAATCATGAACTTGTAGACTGGTTCAATGAAGCCAGAGCGCACATGGGACAGCTCTATCATGTCAAGATGTATGACACTCAGACTCAGGTACACCATTTTCTCTTTAAGATGACGGCGATCGAGAGTAAGAAGAACCATTACATCGTCTCTATGGATGATATTACCGAGTTGGGTCTATTGAAGCTATTTGATGAGAAGGCCAGTGATGACGACCAGCGATTCCGTGATAAAAGCAACTTTGTCAAACTGCTTGAAGCGTTAAAGCGAAACAGTGCGGAGATCGTACTTCACAACTTCTACAAAGGTCTGAAGATCACCAATCCTGGAGTGGTCGTCACGGCAGAAGATAAGAAGATAGAGATCCGAAGTAGCTTTCTACAGCAGAAGGCAGTCCTGAATGAAAAACGGACTATTCTAACGTCAGAGGCCTTTCCTGCCGATATACTTTGTACAACGATCAAAAAAGTCGATTTCGATACGCAAGGCATCATCATCGATGATCTTCGTTTTGTCAACAGCTCACCGGCACAGCGTGAACATATGCAGCTAGAGCCTGAAGATACCCATAAGATATCACTCTTTTATCAGGAACACCGTTTTGCGACGGAGATCCGCATCATGGATATCTCACTGAAGTCAGTACAGATCACGGTACCAGTACTACCGGCAGGTTTTAGAGCAGAAGATGATGTCCATCTCGATATGGTCTTTGAGCTAAACCGTCGACCACTTATCGTCAACTGTGCAGCAAATGTCCTGCTTATCAAAGAGGTGGGAAGAGAGTTTCAGGTCGTCTTGAGCATGGAACTAAGTAAGAGCGCACAAAAATCATTGACAGAGTATCTTGCTAAGCGACAGATGAACTTGATCAGAGAGTTTAAAGGATTATAGGATGAAAGAAGAGCTTGTACTTTATGAAGAGGGCGCACATAAGTGTATTATGTTCAGTTTTGATGATGAGGAACATGAGGATCGATTTCTTTCAGTCAATCAGTTTCTGATCATCCAGAAAGATACTGCGATGCTGATAGATCCCGGAAGCCAGGCTGTGTATGACGAGATGTATGATGCGGTAGAACGACTTATTGGGATAGACAAGCTGAAGTTCATCTTCTTCTCACATCAGGATCCTGATGTCGCTGGATCTATTGCAGAATGGAGCATAGCGACGTCAGCTAAGATCATTCTTCCCGGGATCTGGGTGCGTTTCATGAGTCACTACGGAGTGATGGATATGAATCGCTTGACGGCGCTGCCTGATCATGGTGCGAAGATCCCTTTTGGAGAGAACTATTTTCAGTTCATCCCTGCACACTTCTTACACTCACCGGGGAACTTCTCTCTTTATGACAGCCGCTCTAAGATCTTGTTCTCGGGCGATATCGGGGCGGCGGTCCTTCCACCACAGGATGTCTACAAGGAGGTGACGGACTTTGAAGCTCATCAGCCTTTCCTTGAAGGTTTTCACAGACGCTATATGGCAGGAAACACCTTTACGAGAAAATGGGTCGAGAAGGTAAGAGCACATGATGTGGATATGATCGTCCCTCAGCATGGTGCTGTGTTCAAAGATGAACACACAGACGCTTTTCTCACCTGGTTTGAGGAGCTGAAGTGCGGTGGTGATCTCATCGATGAGATCTATTGACAGCTCGAACTTTATGAGCATAGATTCGTAATAGATGGATAAGGATATGAAGAGTAGGGATCTCGATGAGTTCATCGCTTTTTTACGTGAGAACGAGCGATGGCTGATGAAACGTACCATGAAGTATGCCAAAGCGCAGGAGTACACGAAGTACACTTCGACGCTTCTTGAAGCCTGGCGGATCTCCATCGTTGGTTTGACCGATTCGCTAGCATTGATGATGCAAAACAGTACTGACATCCCTGAACTCACGCCAGATGAACACTATGATGATGATCCGGCATGTGCATTTGGAGTCAAAGAAGCCAGACTTCATAGAAGCCGCGGTGTCAACTTGGCCATGTTCTTCACTCTTTTTAAATATTATCGTCAAAGTTATCTTGAGTTACTCGTAGAAAGCTACCCCGACTCCTCACATCTTGAGTATCTTCTGGCCTATACCAACCGTTTCTTCGATCGTGTGGAGAGCGCGTACATCATCGAGTGGTCGGGCAGAGACGCAGAAGAACAGATCCATGAACTTGCCGAGATGAACAGGAGACAGGCAAATGAGAAAAACCGCTATCTGACCATCTTTGACTCTATCGACTCTGCTTCGATGGTCATCTCCACCACTGGGGTCATCGAAAACTACAACCTTAGAGCAGGCAAGCTCTTCTTTCAAGATGAAAAGATAGGCAGATACTACTATAGTGAGCCTAAGAGACTACACCTTAAAGAGGTCTATCCGAAGTTATATACCTATCTGCAGAGTGACGATGAAGAGCCTCTCCAGTGGCGACATGACAAAAAGGTATACAGCGTCACGATAAAAAGTCTGCATGATATCAGTAAGAAAAATGAAGGATGGGTACTCCTCTTTAGTGATATCACCGAGATCGAAGCAAGTGAAAGGTATTTTCGCCAGCTCTATGAGGATGCTCCGATCGCTTATCAGTCACTTGATAAAGATGGTGTATTAGTGAGGGTCAACAAAAAATGGCTTGAAGAGCTGGGTTATAAGAACGAAGAGGTCATCGGTAGACGTTTTGAGGAGTTCCTGATAGCCGATCATCGCCTAAGATCTACCAAGAGTTTCTCAAGCTTTATAGAAGCAGGCCATATCAATGGCATCGAATATGAGATGATCTGTAAGGATGGCGAACATATCATCGTCGTCTTCAGTGGCAAAAATGTTACGGATGATCCTGAGATGGTCTTTCGAACACACTGTGTCTTTACCAACATCACCTCTCAAAAGCAGTTGGAGAAGAGACTGCTCTATGAGGAGCAGTACCTGAGTGCTATATTCGAAGCTGTTCCAAATATCATGATGACGACTGATGGTGAGGATATCGATCGTGCCAATGAGAACATGCTAAGACTTTTGGGCTACCCGAGCCTGGATATGTTTAAGGAAGAGCATCGATGCATCTGCGAGCTTTTTGTGAAAGAAGAGGGCTACTTGCAAAAGCAGATGGGGGATCTGACCTGGATAGAACATGTCGTCCAAAACCCGACTATCGTCCATAAAGCCAAGATCACTCTAGACGATAAAGACCGTACCTACGTCGTATCAGTCAGTGTATTATTGCTTGATAAAAGAAGTCGTTACATCACGACATTGACAGATGTGACGGAGATCGAACTGATACTTGAGCGGCATGAGTATGCTATGGTCGGTGCCAATGATGGGATCTGGGATTGGGACATCCCGAAGAACACTATCTACTTCTCACCTCGCTGGAGGTCAATGCTTGGACTTGATGAAAAGACGATTGGTAATACGTTTGCAGAGTTTGAAGCTCTTGTCCACCCTGATGATATGGTCAATATCATGCAAAAAGTCCGAGCGCACCTTGAAGGAGGTGTGCCATATGTGACGATGATGCGGATGCGTCACCGTGATGGTCGTTGGTTATGGATACTGGCCCGTGGAAAAGTCGTAGAATGGACGATGGACGGGATACCGCTTCGTATGGTCGGTACCCATACGGATATCACAGAGGTCAAGGAGAAAGAGGCGAAGATCGAAGAACTTCGTACACTATTGAAAAATATTCTTGATTCTGTTGAGAACCTGATCTTTGTCAAAGATAAGGACTTTCGTTATATTGAGTGCAACCCAGCGTTTGAACGCTTTATGGGTAGAACACGAGAGGAGCTCATTGGGAAGAGTGATTATGAGTTCTTTGATAAAGAGGTGGCTGATTTCTTTAGAGGAAAAGACAAAGAGATGTTCTCCGAGGGGAATACCCGGTCGAATTTCGAGTGGGTGACCTATCCTGATGGTCATGAAGTCTATCTTCTGACGGTCAAAGCTCCCTTGCGAGATGATAAGGAAGAGATCATCGGACTGGTAGGAAACTCAGTCGACCTTACGGAGCAGTACAGAGACCAGCAGGAGATCGCCAAGTTCAAACAGATACTTGAGAAGAGTCCTGTCTCCATCATCATCACAGATGTCGAAGGAAACATAGAGTATGTCAACCCCTGGTTTACCCATGTGTCTGGTTATAGTCCAGAAGAAGCTATCGGTAAGACCCCTCGTATACTAAAATGTGACCGTCATCCCGAGAGTGACTACCAGGAACTATGGAATGAGATCACACATGATCGTGTCTGGTCCGGGACGTTTTTGAACATAAAGAAGAGTGGAGAAGAGTTCTGGGAGGCAGCGATCATCGTACCGGTGTTTGATGATGAGGGTCAGATCGTCAACTACATCGGGATCCAACAAGAGATCACAGAACAAGTCCAGCTCAGAGAAGAGCTAAAAGATCAAGAGAAGATCATGATAGCACAATCACGTCACGCGGCGATGGGTGAGATGGTCTCCATGATAGCCCACCAGTGGCGACAACCTATCACCGTCATCTCTATGGGCGCGAACAACATCCTAGCAGATATCGATCTCAATCAGATAGATGCAGAGGAGTTTAAAGTGCAGGCAAGAGGGATATTGAACCAGACACAGCATCTCTCCAAGACCATCGATGACTTTAGGGATTTCTTTCGCCCGGATAAAGAGATAGAGGAGGTCAGGGTCAAGGATGTCTTGGAAGAGGCATATAAGATCATCGGAAAAAGCCTGGAACACAGTGCTGTGACCTACCACGTAAGTCATGAGAGTGTCCAGACGATAAAGACCTACTCGCGAGAACTGCTTCAGGTCTACATCAATCTACTCAAGAACGCGAAAGAGGCATTGGTAGATCATCGAGAGGATGAGCGTAAGATCGAGGTGAGTATACGTGATGAAGATGACTTGGTCATCACGAAGGTGTGTGATAATGGCAGTGGTATAGAAGAGGCCATCATCGACCGAGTGTTTGAACCCTACTTCTCGACCAAAGATGCGCAGACTGGGACGGGTCTTGGACTCTATATGTCCAAGACTATCGTGGAGAAACATCTACATGGTAAGATCGAGGTGAAGAACACTCAAGACGGTGTCTGTTTTATCATCTCTCTACCCTTAGTGTGGAGAAGTGATCGATGAGAATAGGAAGAGATACCTGTTTAAGCGTCACTGACCTGATGAAATCAAAGGAGAAGCAAGTGAGAAGTAGGCCTTTAGCTGCAGCTGTTCTCTTGATCTTTAAGAGCGATTATAGGAGACGACGATGAGTGAACTTGCCGGATTACGTGAAAAAGTGAAAGGACTCTCAGTCCTGGTCGTGGATGATGAGGTAAAAGTCCTGGAGGGTTCTGTCATCTTCTTGAAAAAGTTCTTCGATCAGGTGGATTCTGCTGCAAATGGTAAAAGTGCATTGGAGAAGTTTACTGTACCGGGTGCTTACGATGTCGTCATGAGTGATCTTCAGATGCCAGGGATGGATGGCTGGGAACTTATAGCTAAGATACGGGAGAAGGAGGAGAGGACTTTTGTAGCAGCGATGACCGGTTCTCCGGATGCGACACCGGAACAACTTCTGCTCTGTGATGCTTACCTCACCAAGCCTGTCAGTATTGAAGAGTTGATCTTGATGTTGACAAAGGTTATTGAAAAGCAAGGGCTATGATGGGTCCTTTTGGTAGTATCGTTCGTAGCATCATCATCTTTGTGAGCCTGAGTCTCTCTGCTTTAGCTTATGAGAGTAGCAATATCCAGTTCCTCTATTCAGATGGCTTTAATGGGGATTCTGTTGCCTATGACACGGTAGACGGCAAGAAGAGTACCATCACTTTCGAGCACTATCGGACATGGGCGCTGGGAGATCTTTATATGTTTGTCGATCTCATGGATGGAAAGAAGCTTGATGGTAATACCTCTTTTGAGCTCTATGCGGAGATAGCGCCACGCTTCTCTTTTAGTAAGATGACCGGTTCAGCCGTCTCGCTTGGAGTATTTACTGATTTCTATCTGGCGACACAGATAAATCAGGGTAACGACTATCAGGCACTGCTGTTAGGGCTGGGTACGGATATCCGTATGCCCGGATTTGAGTACAGCTCTTTGAACTTTTACTGGAGATCGACGAACATTGCCAATGATACCTACCAGGTCACGGCGGCCTATCGAAGTAAAGAGGTATTCCATCTGCATCTCGAGGGCTTTATCGATGTCACCTCCCGTATCATAAATACGCAAAACCAGCTCCTGTGGGATGTGGGTTCCTTTGTCACAAAAGTAGATGAGCTTTATGCCGGGACGGAGTGGCTCTATTATGACCATAATAACAATGGTACTAGTGCGCATACGAATGTGTGGCAACTGATGATCAAGTACCGTTTTTGATCATCGGACATGAAAGGATGTAGAGAGATGTATCGTAGATGTAGAGCGCTGATATATAGCATATTTCTTACTACGACACTATCTGCTGATGAGAAAGTCTCCCTCCAGCTGCAGTGGCTGCATCAGTTTCAGTTTGCCGGTTACTATATGGCCAAGGAAAAAGGCTTTTATCACGATGTCGGTCTGGATGTGAGCATAAAAGAGTATGTGCATGGTCTTGATGTGGTCGAAGAAGTCCTTAGTACAAGAGTGGATTTTGGTGTGGGAAGGACATCGATCTACATCGATCGTTCTGAGGGGAAAGATGTCGTAGCTCTTGCCGCCATCTTTCAGACTTCACCAATGGTACTGCTGGGACTGGCCTCATCAGATCTACAGCTGGGTGTGGGACTTGAAGGCAAGACGATAATGGTGACAGCTGAGGCTCGTTCCTCTGTACCATTGATGACTATGATCAAAGCAAATGGCGGTGATCCGCAGATGATGACCCAGCTGCCGCACTCCTTTGACTTAGAGGACCTTATAACGAAGAAGACAGATCTTATGGCCTCCTATATCTCCAATGAACCGTTTCGACTGGAGAGTCGCGGCATCGATTATGTGGTCTTTGACCCTAAGGACTCAGGATTTGACTTCTACGATGACCTTCTTTTTACGTCGGGAGAGCAGATCAGGACAAAGCATCTCCAGACAAGAGCTTTTAAGGAAGCTTCTTTAAAAGGATGGCAGTATGCATTTGACAATATGGGTGAGACTGTCGATCTTATCTTGCATAAGTATAACACTCAGGAACGAAGTGCTGCGGAGCTGCTCTACGAAGCGAAGGCTCTTAAAAGACTTGCTTACTACGAGACCAAGCAGATAGGAGTCATGACGGCTAAGAAGTCTCAGCGTATCAGTGATGCCTACAGAGTGATGGGGCTTGTCACGAGACCAATAGACATGGATGTGTTTTTGCATTATGAATGCGGGCACCTTCTTACTCCGGAGGATGAACTGTGGGTCAAGGAGCATAGGGCTGTCGGTTATGCCGGGTTCGCTTCTCGGCTTCCTTATGAGGGTTTTGGAAAAGATGGCAGCTATGTCGGCATCATCAATGAGTATATTGGGCTTATCGAGACAAAGACAGGACTAGGTCTTCAGCCCAGAAAAGTCAAGGATCATGCTGAGGTCGTGAAGCTTGGAAGAGAAGGTAAGATAGAGATGATCGGAGGTACCTTTCCTAAGGGTGAGGAACAGGATTTTGTACCATCGGAAGTATTTCGTCGAACAAAGGTGATCTTTGTCGGACGAGGTGATCAGGACTATGTCGAAAAGATCGATCATGTAAGATCAAAAAAATTGGGTCTTATCGATAAGGCACGCTATAGCTCTGAACTCAGGAAGCGACATCCGGAGATAACATTTTTTGAAATAAAGAGTATTGGCAAAGGTCTTGAAGACGTGGCTGATGGCTCACTGGACCTTCTACTGGCGCCGATAGATATCGTCACTGATACGATGGCCAGGATGGGACTGCATGAGCTTAAGGTCGTTGGAAAGAGTGAGGTAGAGACAGAGCAGAGGTTCTATATCCATAAAGATAGGCCTATGTTGTTGAAGATCGTAAATAAGGCCATAGCGTATATCGATGAGAGTGAGAGAGACGCTATTGAGAAGAAGTGGTTTACCCAGAAATACGTGGAGAGGGTGGACTATACATCGCTATGGATATCCCTTGCTGTCTTTGTGTCTCTGGGACTGCTTCTCCTCTACCGACAGCGATGGCTTACGAGATACAATGAGGAGCTTTTAGCGAAGCAAAAGGAGCTTGCGGCAAACAATGAGGAGTTTAGTGCCCTGATCAATACCTCTCCTCAAGGTCTTTTTATCTTTGAGCATGAGTGCTGTGTCGATATCAATAAAGCAGCGATAAGTATTTTTGCTCTGAAGGACAAAGCAGCAGCCCTTGGAAAAGAGCCCTATGCTTTTTTTTCGCCGCGTTCACATGTCTTGGTCAGAGAACACATCGAGCAGCATAGTGATGAGCCTTATGAAGCGTTTAGTGCAAAGGATGATAGGCCATTGTTGATACAGGGACGGAACATAGAGACATCAAAACGTGCCATACGCATCGTCTCTATAGTCGATCTGACAAAAGTCAAAGAACAAGAGCGCATCATCTCTGAACAGTCAAAGATGGTCTCGCTGGGTGAGATGATCACCAACATCTCACATCACTGGCGTCAACCGCTTGCAGTCATCGGCATGGAGGCAAACAGTATTCTTGCCGATATAGACCTTGATACCATCGAGATCGAACAGTTGAGACTAGATGTAAGTGAGATAGCTCGGCAAACACAGCAGCTTTCCTCAAGCATCGTCGACTTTGGTTATTTGGTGAACGATGACTTGAAGTCAGGGACCTTTGACCTGACACATAGCATAGAGAAAGTCCTATCCATGCAATCTTCGAAGCTTGCAGCCAGTGGTATAGCAGTCCAAAAAGAGCTGGAAGAGGGCTTGCTGGTCAATAGTTATGAACGTGCACTTCTGCAGGTCTTTGTCAATCTCATAGACAATGCTTGTGATGCGTTGATGAAAATAGATGTCCATGAACGTGTATTGCTCATCAAGGCTGTACGTGATGGAGATAAAGTCATAGTAAGGATCCGTGACAGCGGTGGAGGTATAGACAAGAGTCTGCTGGATAAGCTCTTTGAACCCTATACGACTACAAAACATAAGCGTGCAGGTACAGGTATGGGACTCTATTTTGTCTATAAGACGGTCATGGAGAAGCTTGAAGGCGAGATCAATGCGAAGAACGTTCTTTTTCACGACAGTGAGAAACAGTATGAGGGTGCGGAGATAACGGTGATAGTCGGCATCGACGAAAGAGTTCAAAGACCAAAAGAAGGAATAGAAGATGAGATCTAAGAACAAAATGCTAAGTCTGGCTGTGAAAATAGTACTTGTATGGTCGGTAGTCATCGGTATGAGTGTATCCCTCTATTTTCAACTTGAGAAAAACAGAGATGATTATCGTGAACTGCTCAGACAGGACATCTTGCATGAAGCGGTCGCTCACTTTGATAACATGGTCGTAGCCAGAAGCTGGAATGCATCGCATGGCGGTGTCTATGTCAAAGCCCATGACGGGATCAGTCCGAATCCTTATCTTAGGGACAATGTGCTCAAAACTGAGAAAGATGAGACACTTATCAAGATAAACCCGGCATGGATGACCCGTCAGATATCAGAGCTCTCTAATAAGAGAGCAGACTATTACTATAAGATCACCTCGTTAGACCCCATCAACCCTCAGAACAGCGCTGATACCTTTGAGACGGAAGCGCTGGGGTATTTTGAAGGGCATAAAGAGCAGCCCTACTATTGGCGTATGGGAAAAAAAGGGGATGGTTCCGACAGCTTTGATTTCATGGGTAGTCTGATAGTCACTAAGAACTGTCTCGCCTGTCATGCAGAACAGGGGTACGTAGTAGGTGACGTACGCGGGGGTATCCGAGTCTCCATCCCGCTCGATGAGTACAAGAAGAGTATGGTTTTTATGGATGTGAAAAATGGTCGTAATAAAGCAGTCTTCATGGGCTTGTCATTGCTCTTTGGACTCTTTATAACGTTTTACCTCTGGCGGATAGAGAGGTATCATAAAGAGATAGGACGACTTACTGAAGGACTTGAGAGAAAGGTGGACGAGCGGACCAGAGAACTTGATGAGATGAACAAGACACTTGAGAGGAGGGTGGGAGACGGTGTGAAGCTAAACCGGCAGAAAGATGAGGCGATGCTTACGCAGTCACGTTATGCTGCCATGGGCGAGATGATAGGGATGCTCGCACATCAGTGGCGGCAGCCAATAGCGGTCATCGAGATGGGAGCGACGAACATGCTGGTCGATCTTGAGCTTGAGCTCGATGATAAAGAGGAGATGACAAGACAGCTTGAGGTGATCACTGATGAGACACAGGCGCTCTCAAAGATCATCACTGATTTTAGTTCGATGTTCAAAGAGGAGTCTGCTAAGAGTCATGTCCGTCCTGAAGAACTTGTCGATGAGGCCTTAAGTATCATGCAGAGCAGTTTGGAGCAGCATAATATTACGATCGTCAAACAATATAGTGCTGAAAATGAACTGCTTCTACTCTCAAGAGAGCTCTTTCAGGTCTATCTAAATCTGCTCAACAATGCCAAAGAGATCTTGATAGAGCGTGAGATAGTCGAGCCGAAGATCGTCATCTTGATAGAAGAGCAGGATAAAGAGATACTCACTCATATCTGTGATAATGCTGGAGGGATAGAAGAGGCCTACTTGAATAAAGTCTTTGAACCTTATTTCAGTACAAAAGGTGAGAAAGAGGGTTCAGGTCTTGGCCTTTTCATCAGTAAGAGTATCGTCGAGAAAAAATTGGATGGCTTGATCACTGTGGAAAATGGGGAGAGTGGGGCATGCTTTAGCATCCATCTCTCCAAAGAAGAACAATAGTAGATAAAAAGTGTTATAATTTGATAATAAAAATAGGGAGGCGATGATGAGTGATATGAAGGTCATGCGAGAGAAGGTAAAGTCCCTTAGTGTCCTGGTCATCGATGATGAGGAAAAAGTCCTTGAGAGTTCTCTGGTGTTTATGCATAAGTTCTTTGATCATGTAGATGGAGCCGGAGATGCTGAGATTGCTTTGGACATGTATGCTCAAAAGGGAGGTTATGATGTCATCGTCTCTGATATTAGAATGCCTCGTATGTCTGGATGGGAACTTATAAAGTCGCTAAGAGCAACTGAGGATGGACTCTTTATAGCTGCTGTGACGGGTTCGCCAGAGCTGGGCACTGAAGATCTTATCCGTACTTGTGACATCTTTATGAAAAAGCCGGTCAGTATTGAAGACATGGTGGAGATGATGCGAAAGATAATCGAAAAAAGAGCCCTGTGATGAACGATATCAAAGAACTCAGGGAATTAGCTGGTGACCTGACGCTTCTTTATGTCGAAGATGAGGTCGAACTGCGTACAGCCGTTGTGGGTTATCTCCGAAAGATATTTGACCGTGTCGATATAGCTGAAGATGGTCAGAGTGGTCTGAAGAAGTTTCAGGAACATCAGTATGATATAGTCATCACTGATATTCTAATGCCTTATATGAATGGTCTGGAGATGGCCGCCGAGATCAAGCAGATCGATCCGGAACAAGAGATCGTCATCGCCTCGGCTTACAGTGAGCCGATCTACTTTCTTGATGCTATCCGTCTTGGTATCAGCGGGTACATCATCAAACCCATCGACTATGAGCAGATGAACATGACGCTCTATAAGAGCACTCTGCGGCTGACCCGTTTTCATGAGAACATCCGTTATAAGGAGCATCTCGAAGAGTTGGTAGAGCAGCGTACCCTTGAGAAGCTCCAGCTTGAGTATGATCAGGTAGATAATTTTGAGCATACCCTGACCTCACTTGTCGCGTTGATCGAGCAGCGCGATACCTATACCGGAGGCCATTCGCAGCGTGTCGCAGACTACTCAAAACTGATAGCAGAGGAGATGGGACGAAGCCCGGAGGAGTGTACACTTCTCTATCGTGCGGGTATCTTGCATGATATCGGTAAGGTCGCCACTCCCGATACCGTCTTGCTTAAACCCGGAAAACTGACCAAGCTGGAGTTTAATCTCATAAAAGAGCATGTGACAGTCGGATATGATATGCTGCAGAAGATCCCTATGTACCGCTCTATGGCAGAGATAATCCGTCATCACCATGAGCGTTTTGACGGGACTGGTTACCCTGATGGACTCAAAGGCAATGAGATCCCTGTCCTTGCGCAAGTCATGATAGTCGCTGATGCTTTTGATGCGATGACCACAAATCGTATCTATAAGGGGCGAAAGAGTGTCGAGGGTGCGTTTACAGAACTGAGATCCTACTCGGGAACACAGTTCCATCCTCCAGTCGTCGATGCGGCTATGCGGGTACTAGGGAAGGTCGATATTACGACGAATACCTCGCAGCTTCCCACGACAGAGATCGAAAAAGAGCGTTTCTCCTATTTTTACCGTGATCAGGTCACAGAAGCATACAATCAAAGCTATCTTGACTTTATACTCAACCGTAACTTTTATGAGAAGGAGTACAGTTCGCTTTGTATCCTCTATCTGCATAACTTCAACAGCTACAATCAAAGTCACAGTTGGGCAGAAGGAGACAGACTGCTCGAAGATTTTGTGGAGTATCTGCTTGAGACTTATCCCAAGATACTTGTCTTCAGAATACACGGGGATGATTTTGTACTTATGGCGGAAGAGAAGATAGAGATAGACCTTAATGGTTTTGCCAGTCTTGAGATGTTAAACACTCATGACATCCGCGTTAGTAAGCTCTATGTCGATCTAAGTGAAGGTTCTGTACACAGTTTTGCGGAACTGGAGCAGAAGATCTGACTAAGCTTTAGAAGTCAAAACTGATCGAGTAAGATCACATTCACTGCCATCCCGGCTTCAAGGTCTCCATCATCTTCTCCTGTTATCATCAGTGCCGTATCTCCAAGCATATTGTTCAAGATGGCAGAAGTCCCGATGATCTTACCTTCGAAGTCGACCATGAAGTGCCCCTCTTCGACTGAGAGGTTACAGGCAGTGAACTCTGTCTTCTTCGAGCGTTTGGCAAAAGGTACTTTAAGTGTCGCTTCGATGATCTTTGGACTCTGTGAAGCTCCGAGCATCCGTGAGATAAGTGGAACGGCGTATAGTATGGCGGTAACGGTCGCAGAGTAGGCAAATCCGGGAAATGCGAGAAGGAAACTGTGCCCGTGCTGGGCGACCATGATATGCTGACCAGGTTTGATCTTGACACCTTTGTACATCACTTCCGCACCAAGTCGTGGGATGATGTCTTTGACAAAGTCAAAGTCGCCTACACTGACACCGCCGGTACTGATGATGATATCTGCCGTGGCAAGCGCGTTCTGAAAGACCTGCATGATGGAAGCTTCATCATCTTCAGTCGTCCCAAGCTGGATCACTTCAGCTCCTGCAATCTGAGCGATGGCAGCGATGGTGTAGTTGTTTGAACTACGTATCTGCGAGGGATTCTGTGCCGGTTCACCGAGATCGAGTATCTCGCTTCCTGTAGCGATGATGGCGACCTTCGGACGGATAGCGACCGGGATCATCACCAGACCAAGTTCAGCCATGACACCGATCTCGGCAAAACTGATCTTACTCCCTTTTTTGATAAGGACCTCACCTTTGTGATAGCTCTCTGCGACAGGTCGGACACTAAAGCCTTTTGGGACACTCTCATCGATGATGATGACATCCTCTTCGACTGTGACGTTCTCGATCTGGATCAGTGTATCAGCACCTTCAGGCATAGCGGCCCCGGTGAAGGTCTTGATGCAGATACCCGCTTCGACACGGCGTCTCTCATCATGACCGGCGGGATTGATACCAGCGATAGCGATGCGTCCGTGGGCCAGGTCACTGTGTACGACGGCATAACCATCCATCGCAGCTGTTGCGAAAGCCGGGTAGTTGTCTTTGGCAACGATATCTTCAGCAAGTGTTCGTCCGATGGTATCACTGAGAAAGACATTCTCACTGCGTAGTGGTCCGACATCCAAAAGACTAAGCATATCCTGGGAGGTCTCGTAGGAGATAAAACTCATCATTATCCTTTAAGTAATCCGCTACCGCTGATCGGAGTCGAACGGTCTTTAGCGTAGATACGTTCACCATTTTTAAGGTCATATTTCCAGATAGGGGCAGAGGCCTTGAAATCTTCGACGAACAGGTCGATAGTCTCGAGAGCGACACGGCGTTTAGGTGAGAAGACCGCTGCGATATAGGAGGAGTGATGCAGCGGGACGTCGCCTCGGCTATGGGCCATCTTGACGAGAGCACCTGCTTCTTTTGCACGCTGCTGCCAGGCATCAAACCAGGAGGCAAGAATAGGTTCGTAGATGTCAAAACTCAGACCATCGATCTCATCTTCGGCGCGAACCGTACCGATGAAAGGGATGTAGGCACCATAATTACTTTGAGCCTCCTCCTCATACCAGCGCTGTAAGATAGTCGGGACATCCAGTGGTCCATCATAAAGCTCGACCATACTCAACCTCCACAGACTGGTGGTAGAAGAGAGACTTTGTCACCGTCTTTAAGCGGAGTGTCAAGTGAGGCGACAAGGGTGTCGTTGACAGCGACTGCAGCAGTCTCCAGCCACTCTCTTACCTCTTTGTCATGATGCAGCTGATCGGCTACATCACGTAGGGAGGATGCCTCGAGCTCGATACTTGCTTTTTGTATCGGCCCTAAAAATTCAATGCGTACCATAGATAAGACCTCATAGGTTTTTATTTTGGGAGATTATAGCTAAAGCTAGATTAGTGCTTAAAGCAATAACTGGACTCTCATGTTGATTTAAAGTATGCATGTTACTTTTCCCTTGCATGACAATATATGAGATCGTGATAATACAACGAAGCAAAAAGAAAGTAAGAGTATAATCCTCTCAGTAAAATAAGGACACCTTCAATATCATTGATCTAAGTAAATATGTATTGAATGATAAAGGTTTGAGACGAGCGACCCTAAAGGACGTGTGTTCTATGCTATCGTGTGTTCTGTGCCATTTCGAAGCACAGAATGTTCAAAGCATAGGATGCAAACAGTGCTGGGGCCTGCTGTCGAAACAGACTTAGCGTTCGTGTGACCAGTACCACTGGTTAGCACTTGTAAGCGCAGTCAAACGGACTTGTTCGTTTGGCGTCGTCCATAAGGAACCCTCAATGGTCTTTGGCAAGATAGAGTATTTGAACCTGTTGCCCTTTTATGTCTTTATAAAACGCTACGCCAAAAGCACCCGTCACCAGATGAGCCTGCAGTATAAAAAAGGTGTCCCCTCCAAGATCAACCGTGATTTTTCAGCGCGTCGGATAGACGCTGCTTTTATCTCAAGTATCACTGCAAGAGGGTGCCGCGCTGCACCTCTGGGAATAATCGCCAGGAAAGAGGTCCTGAGTGTCCTGCTTATCCCCGGTGAGAAGGCTATCGAAGATAGTGCCTCAGCCACATCGAACGTATTGGCAAAGGTCCTTGGAATGCGGGGAGAAGTCATCATAGGTGATAACGCTTTGAGACTCTATCTTACAGGAAGCGAAGTGGATGATCTGGCAAAGATCTGGCATGAGCGGTATGGTCTTCCCTTTGTCTTTGCCTTACTCTGCCATCATAACCACCATCAGCAGATGGATGGACTCTCACGTACGTTTTTGAGACAAAGACATAAGATCCCTCAGTATCTTCTGCAGAAGGCATCTGCTCAGACTGGTATCGCTCCCAAGGATATACTTCATTATCTCGAGTTCATCTCTTATGAGGTAGACCGTAAAGCTCTCAAAGGCTTGAAAAAGTTCTGGCGACTTTCTGACACGCTTTGAGCCTGCCTCTACCATAAACTAACATGATAACTCCATTTATCATCTCTCTTAAGGGCGCATGCGTTATGATTTATCAGGGCACCTCTAAAAACCCTGTGAATCATCAGCGTCTCATACATCGAGTATAGTCTCATCGATGTATGAAACGCCCTTTGACCTCTGATGATGTACAGGGTCATTAGAAGTGCCCTTAAGAAATCAATCGCATCGGAGAGAAAGACCATGCCACTGGAAAATGAACTAAACGCCATATGTGCACAGCTTTTGACATCAGAAGACTTGGATGTCTCCCACGAACTCTTTGAGAAGATCCAGCGAGAGAACATCGTTACCCGGATATCACTGCAGGGGGAGAAAGCATCAGTGCGTATTTTCGCTGTTAGGCAGTTGTATCTTTCCGAGATCACGCCGGTCTTACATAACTTCGGGTTCAATATCATCGATGAGGTGGCGTATAGCATCGAGAAGGAGAAAAAAGCGGTCTATATCAACCGTTTCAATCTTAAGCTCGATGATCCGGAGCAGATAAAAAAAGCGCAGGAGAACATCGAGTCTGTGGTCTCTGAAGCACTATCGGGCGAGATCGTCACCCGAAGCAAGCTCTTCTCTCTGGTCTATAAGCAAAATCTCTCTATTCGGCAGGTCACACTGCTACGGGCGGTCATCGAGTATATTGACCAGACAGTACTCTCTTTTAACTATGAGACCATACTAAGTACATTGACCTCTTATGATGAGATATCACACCTCTTCATCCACTACTTCTCAGCGAAGTTCAGACCTTCGATCAGCGGTAGAAAACAGAAGATAAAAGAGCTTGAGGTCTTGATAGAGGAGAGTATAAAGAAAGTCCCATATATCATGGACGACAAGATCTTGAAGATCACCTATGCGCTCTTTAAAGACCTTATACGTACAAATTACTATCTTGATCGAGACTCTATTGCCTTGAAGATCGATACGCAAAGTTTTTCTGAGAACCTCAAAGGGCTACAGCCAAACATAGAAGCTTTTGTCTATCATCCAGAGTTTAGTGGCCTACATCTGCGAATGAGTCTCATCAGTCGAGGTGGCTTGCGCTGGAGTGAGCGACATGAGGACTACCGTAGTGAGGTGAAGTCACTGATGACGACCCAGGAGGGTAAGAACTCCATCATCATCCCTGATGGTGCGAAGGGTGGTTTTGTTATCCGTAAGGAGAAGTCTGAGATCACGAAAGAGTACTTCACCGAGATCTACAGTATGTTCATCCATAATCTGCTAGACCTTGTCGATAACAGAGTGGAGGATAAGATCGTCCATCATGATGATGTCGTGGCTTATGATGGTGATGACTCCTACTTCGTAGTAGCGGCAGATAAAGGTACGGCTTCGATGAGTGATGTAGCCAATGCCATAGCCATCGAACGTGGTTACTGGCTCGGTGATGCTTTTGCGAGCGGCGGCTCAAATGGCTTTGGCCATAAAGAGTTGGGTATCACGGCTAAGGGATCATTAATGTCGACTAAGCGTTTCTTTATTGAGAAAGGTGTTGATTTCTATAAAGATACGGTCACTGTTGTCGGTATTGGTTCGATGAACGGTGATGTGTTTGGTAATGGTATGCTTGAGTCCAAAGCGTTCAAACTTCTTGCAGCCATCTCACATAAAGAGATCTTTATCGATCCCGATCCCATCCCTTTGGTGGCATTTGAGGAGCGCCAACGCCTCTTTATCTCTAAAAGCGGTGGCTGGAGTCACTATAATCCAAGCCTGATCTCCACTGGGGGAGGGATCTTTCTGCGTTCAGATAAAGCTATTGAGTTGAGCCCAGAGATCAAGAAGATGTTACCTACATCAAAGAAAGTGATGAGCGGTGAAGAGCTTAGCCGGAGATTGCTGAGTATGAAAGTCGATCTCTTTTTTAACGGTGGGGTAGGGACCTACATCAAAGGCGCGGATGAGAACAACCTTGATATCGGTGATAAACAGAACGAAGCGGTGCGACTTGATGCTTCAGAGCTTCATGCAGAGATAGTCTGTGAAGGCGGTAATCTTGGCTTCACGCAAAAAGCGAGGATAGAGTATGCCTTGGCTGGGGGTAAGATCAATATCGATGGTATAGACAACGCGGCCGGTGTCGATACTTCTGACCATGAGGTCAACCTGAAAATACTGCTTAACATCATCGTCGAGAAGGGATTGGTTGAGCGTAAAGAGGCTGATAAACTGTTGCAGTCACTAACTGACCAGGTAGTGAACATGGTGCTCTGGAGTAACTATCACCAGGCGCTTGCGATCTCACGAGATGAGTATTTGAGCCGTTTCTATCTTCCAGATTTTATCACGACTATCGAGATCCTTGAGAGTCAGGTCAGTATCTTCAAACGGCATGATTTCTATATCCCGAAAAATGAGAACATCCGTGATGTCATCACTAAAGAGGGCAGCATCGTCCGTCCGGTACTAAGCTCACTGCTCTCATACAGCAAGATCTTTGTCAAGAACCAACTACTTGAGAGTGAGCTGCTTGAGGAGAGTTTTGCTGTCGAGTATCTCTTTAAGTACTTTCCTAAATCCTTTATCGGGGCCTATGAACATGAGATCAGCCATCACCCGCTGCGCCGGGAGATCATGGCAACAGTCATCGCCGATATCGTGATCAACCTACAGGGTGTGACCTTCATAGCTGACTATCATAGACTCGACCCCGAACGTTTTCTGATAAAGATCAAGTCTTACCTCATCGGTAATCAGCTCTTTGGGGCTAATGATATACGTTATGAACTTTACCGTAATGATTATGTACTCCATCCTGACAAACAGTATGAACTGCTCAATGAGATTGAACATACACTCAATTTTAGTACACGCTGGATGGTGAAATATCTAAATGATTACCAGATCGATGCTGCGCATCTGCTTGATTATAAAGAGAAGCTATTTGAGATGCTTGGTGAGATCAATGCCAATGGGACAAAAGAGATACTACCTGACAGTCCGGAGTTCAACCGCTTTTTTCATGTGATAGATTATCTTCGATTCGCAGTCGCTGCGATCATGATCAAAGAGAACACGCACCACTCTTTTGAGAATGTGGCTGTTCTCTTCTACCTCATAGTCAATGAGTTTAAGATCCTGGAGATGATCAATTCGCTTGATGAGATCGAGATCGTCTCAGAGAGTGATAAGATGCTTCGCCATCAGGTGATGCAGTTCATCGAGTTCATCGTTGTACACTATACGCAGAAGATTCTGGCTTTTCAGCGCATAGACGAGACACCAAGGGTCGCTTTTACAAGTTACGTGGAGAACGAGCAGGAGGCATTTGAGAGTATAAAGACACAGATCGATGTCTTTATGGCCAAAGAGACAAAAGATATCAAAGCTATCACGGTGACGGTAAATCAGCTCATGGCTTCTGCCATATAAGTCAGATGATCTTGGCTCTTGGATAATGCCATCAAGTCAAGTGTCATCACATCTGTATAAGGTTTGGAATCGGAAGGCTTTGCCTTCGCAGTTCGGGAGTCATAGTGGAGAGTGCCAAGTGTTAGCACTCCTAAAACTCTCCGTTTCCGATGAGGCTTAAGAAAAGCGTCTTAGAGACTTAGTATGTCCATCTCTATGTGGTATGGGTAAGATCAACGCGCAGGGCGAGTCGATGGCGATAACGCTCTATATCAAACTCTTTCATGACTGAGGCCCCTGTACGTACAGCAGCAGCTGCAACGGCGCTGGAGACTTCTACGTTCAAACGTCTATCAAACGGTTTCGGGATGATGTAGTCAGGGCCGAAGGATACTTTTGTCCCATAAGCTTTATTGATATACTCCGGGACCTCTTTACGAGCCAGTTTGGCCAACGCTTCAGAAGCAGCGACTTTCATCTCGGTATTGATCTTTGTGGCTTTGACATCTAGCGCTCCACGAAAGATGAATGGGAATCCAAGGACATTATTGACTTGATTGGGGAGATCACTTCGTCCGGTGGCGATGATAGCATCAGGACGGGCCTTTTTGATATCTTCAGGGAAGAGCTCCGGAGTAGGATTGGCTAGAGTGAAGATGATAGGATCACTTGCCATCAGTTCGATATCATCGATGCAGAAGGCACCCGGACGGGAGAGGCCGACTACTACATCAGCACCAGTGAACGCCTGCTCATGAGTGATCTGTACCTTAGTGGCGAACTCCTGTTTGTACTTGTTGACCCCGGAACGACCATGAAAGATGACCCCTTTGGAGTCGATCATGACGATGGAGCGCACACCCATATGACGGTAAAGACGTGCACAGCTAATAGCGGCTGCACCGGCACCGACGACGACGATATGCAGCTCTTCCATCTTGCGTTTAGTGATATGACAGGCATTGATAAGGCCGGCTGCGGAGATGACGGCAGTCCCGTGCTGATCATCATGCATCACGGGGATATCCAGGAGGTCCGTCAGCCGTTTTTCGATCTCAAAACACTCAGGTGCTTTGATATCCTCAAGATTGATACCGCCAAAAGTAGGGGCGATCGCTTCGACGACATTACAAAAACGTACGATATCTTTTGTGTCTACCTCAATATCATAGGCATCAAGATCACTGAAGGTCTTGAAGAGTATCGCTTTTCCCTCCATGACAGGTTTTGATGCAAGGGGACCGATATCTCCGAGTCCCAAGACTGCAGTACCGTTTGTGATGACACCGATGAGATTGCTTTTAGCTGTATAGCGGTAAGCGTTCTCCGGATCGTCTGCGATCTCAAGACACGGGACAGCTACACCTGGTGTATAGGCGAGACTCAGGTCATGCTGCGTAGTAAACGGTTTGGTCGGAAGGGTGGCTATCTTACCCGGGCGCTCACCTTCGTGATAAGCAAGTGCTTCTTCTTCTTTTAGTGTAAGTGGTTTTTTCAAGCTTCTTCTCCTAGTCTTGCGATTACGTTCTTGATGCGTTTGGTCGTCTCTTCGACACCGATGATAGCCATGACACTGTCGAGTCCCGGACCGGTAAGTCTACCGATAAGAGCGACACGTAGTGGTTGACCGATCTTTCCGAAGCCTATGCCAAGCTCATTGACTACCGCTTCCATCACCGCGTGGTAATCGCTAGGGAGGTGTAGGTCAGGTGTGCTTTGCGACTTACTCATAAAGCTCTCTAAAACAGAGACTGCCTCACCTTTGAACGCTTTCTTTAGTGCTTTTGGATCATACTCAGTCGGTGTATCAAGGATCTCTTTGATCAGTTTGGCCATCTCCTCGAGTGTCTTTGCCCGATCTTTGATGACATCGAGAATGATCTCGCGTTTATCATGACTGAGTAGATAGATGTCATGTGACTCAAGCAGTGCTGAGAGTGTCGTATTGTCCAGGTTCTTGATATAGTGTGCGTTTAACCAGTCCAGTTTTTCGACATTGTAGATAGAGGCAGACTTGTTGATATCGGAAGGATCAAAGAGGCTTTTCATCTCTTCCATGGAGAAGATCTCCTGATCGCCATGGCTCCAGCCAAGTCGGACAAGGAAGTTGAGTAGTGCTTCAGGGAGATAACCCATCGCCTTATAGGCCATGACATCAGTCGCTCCGTCACGTTTTGAAAGCTTTTTGCCCTGTTGGTTATGGATCATCGGGACATGATAGAACTTAGGCAGATCAAAGCCGAGTGCTTCATAGACGACCATCTGTTTAGGGGTGTTGGAGAGGTGATCATCACCACGGATCACCTCATTGATACCCATCAGTGCATCATCGATAGTGACGACAAAGTTGTAGGTCGGTGCACCATCGCTTCTAGCGAT
Organism: Sulfurimonadaceae bacterium; assembly: GCA_016744575.1. GTDB lineage: Bacteria > Campylobacterota > Campylobacteria > Campylobacterales > Sulfurimonadaceae > BB26. Next base: position 49,396 of record JADGEC010000002.1, read on the forward strand.
GATGAAATCATCAAGGATATCATCGACGTTGAACCTGATATCGCCTTTGATGCCATCATTGACCGTGATAGACCCCTCTTGAGGTGCCTTGATACGGATGACAGGTTCGATGCCTTCAGGGGGAGTGCCGTCAAAATCGCGGTAGCGGCCGTCGTAACGTGGACGCTCTTTATTGGCTGTCTGTTCTTCACGTAGGGCATCAAGTTCCTCTCTGGACATATAGCAGTAGTAGGCTTTACCCTCATCGAGTAGTTGCTGAAGATATTGCTTATAGATCTCGCCACGTTGGGATTGGTAAGTGATCTCACCGTCATATTCAAGACCCATCCACTCGAATGCGTCAAGTATGGCCTGTGCTGCCTCTTCATTGTTACGGCTCTGGTCGGTATCTTCGATACGAAGTACGAACTTTCCGCCCTTACGACGCGCCCAGAGATAGCTTAATAGTGCCGTTCGGAGGCCACCTATGTGGAGATAACCGGTCGGACTTGGTGCAAAACGTGTAGTCGTCATTATATGTACCCCTGATGATATACAGGGTCATTGGAGGTGCCCTGAATTTAATGGTGTGATTTTACCCAGTTTTCTCTGATGCTCTTCTAGTACCGAGGAAAACAAGATAAGTATTAGAGAAAAACAGATAAAATAATGGACTTTTTAATCCAAGAAGCGAGCAATGCACAGACTACTACTCCTTTTCTCTCTTTTCTTCATAACACTATATGCCGGGATGGTCGATGGTGTGGCTATCCTTGTCAAACAAGAACCGATCACATTGAGCGATATTCGAAATGCGATGAACAAAGACGGAAAAGACCTGCAGACGACAGCAGATACTCTTATCCGGGCCAAACTTGAGACGCAAGAGGCTAAAGAGCGTAAGATCTCTGTCACTAAAGAGGAGGTTCATGAGGAGATAGTGAGTATGGCTGAGCAGAACAACCTGAGTGTAGGGAAGTTTTTCGAGGCTATGCAGAGTGCAAGAGACCTATCATCTTCTGAACTCAAAGCCAAGGTAAGACAGAAGCTTCTGAACAAAAAACTCTATAGTGCCATCGCCTTCTCACACATGGACCCACCTTCACCGGAAGAGGAAGAGGAGTACTATCAGATGCATATGAGTGAGTTCTCCCATCCTGAGTCTTTTAGAGTCACTGCCTATCGTTCCAAAGATAAGGGCAGACTGCAAGAGAAGATCAACAACCCGATGTTCTACTCACCAGAGGTAAGCAGTGAGGAGATGACGTTCTATTATGACAAGATCAATCCCAAACTGGCTCAGATCCTGAACGAGACGCCTCTACAAAGTTTTACGCCGATCTTGCCTGACAGAGAGAGCTCATTGAGCTTTTATGTCAATGAGAAGAGTGAACCGATCACCAACTCTCTCGATAGTGTGCGTGAACGCATTGCCAACACTATGATGGGTGAGCGACGAGGTCAGGTCCTCAATGACTATTTCGCCCGCCTTCGCCTCAATGCAGATATCGAGATCATCCGTCTGCCGAAATAGTCAGACTTAGACCAAAGACTTCTCGAATCGTTCAGTTGTGACTGGTTCGCTATAGAGATGACCTATCTTCCTATCTCTACGATGATGTTTGACTCTTCTGCGACGGGGATGAACTTTGATGGGTTTCTGTTGGGTAGCATAGTCTGTGGATCATGAAGGGAGAAGAACTCAGCCTGCTGCATCGTCTTATGTTCGCTAGTCTTGTCTTCTATTATTCCTACACCACTGATGATCTTATTAAATGAGTCTGTGACGGGGGGCACACTGTATTTAGTGCAAGAAATGCTAAAGCCTTCTTCACATATTTTGTCCTTGAGGGCTGGAATCATATGTGAAATATCATCATGATGTGAATAGTATAACAAAACACATAAGTGCGATATAATTGCAAAAATGATTGCTTCGGATGGAAAGAAGATCCAAAGCAGCTACAAAGGGTGAGAGATGGGTCTTAAAAGTGACAGATGGATACGTGAGAAAGCGCTAGACGAAGAGATGATCACACCGTTTTGTGAAGATCAGGTCGGTCAGGGTGTCGTGAGTTACGGTCTTAGCTCTTATGGGTACGACATCCGTGTCAGCAATGAGTTTAAGATCTTTACCAATCTTAATTCGACAGTCGTAGACCCGAAACATTTCGATGATGCCAATGTCGTTGACTTTACGGGTGATATCTGCATCGTACCGCCAAACTCCTTCGCGCTTGCTCGGACAGTCGAGTACTTTAAGATCCCTCGTGATGTACTTGCGATCTGTCTGGGAAAATCGACCTATGCCCGCTGTGGGATCATCGTCAATGTCACACCTTTTGAACCGGAATTTGAAGGCCATATCACGATAGAGATCTCCAATACGACACCGCTTCCTGCAAAGATCTATGCTAACGAAGGTATAGCTCAGGTACTCTTTTTACAAGGTGATGAGGTGTGTGAGACCAGTTATAAAGATAAAAGCGGTAAGTACCAGGGGCAAGAGGGTATCACCCTGCCGCGTATTTTGGAATAGGGTATCTTTTTAGCCGTTGTAAACCAGGAAGAAGTTATACTTTTTCATCAATCAAATACTAAAGGACGTCCATGTTGCATGAATACCGCGATATTATCACTCATATGAAAGAGAACGAAGCTGCTAATGCGCATTTTTTACATATCTTTGATAAGCATAATGACCTTGATGATACGATCACCCAAGCTGAAGGCGGCAAACTGCCGATGACAGATATGGAACTCGAAGTCATGAAAAAAGAGAAGCTGCTACTCAAAGATGAGGCTTACGCCATGATCGTAAAGTATAAACACGAACAAGATCTATAGTATGAGTATGGGCTATTAAGCCCTCACTCTTCTACTACTTTAAAAAATCTATTATCTTTTCTGGCGGTCGTCCGATGACTGCTTTGTCTCCCATGATAAAGACCGGTCGTTCGATCAGCTTCGGATGTTCAGCCATGGCCTCTATTAACTTCATATCATCTTCTATATCTTTAAGCCCAAGCTCTTTATAGATGGCCTCTTTAGTCCGCATAAGATCGCGTGCAGGGATGTCTAACATCTTTAACACTGCGGTGATCTCTTCGACAGTTGGAGGAGTATTGAGATATTTGACGATCTCTGCGTGATGGTTACTCTCTTCGAGTAGAGCAAGTCCTTGCCTTGATTTTGAGCATCGTGGATTGTGCCAGATAGTAACAGATGACATGATTATGTTCCTTATGAAATATTTTTGAATCATAGCGGATTTTTGCCTATGGTACTATTCGCTCTACTATCTGGATGCTCAGAGGGTGAAAGTAAGTCACCTACAGAGCCATATGGTAACGATTTATCATATTTATTTATAGATCTTGGTATTTTCAGTGGGAATAGAACTGTAGAAGTATAGAATTATCTTATTTAGAAGAGAGAGAGAACTTTGGAACAGATCAGGATGTTTTTACCACTGTTGAAAAGTTCTTTTAAAGATCTGCTGCCGATTATTCTGGTCATCGCATTCTTTCAGACATTCATCCTGCAGCAGGTCCCTGATGGTCTGCTCTCTATAACAATAGGACTATTTATCGTCGCCGTCGGTCTGGCCGTGTTTATTCAGGGACTTGAGATCGGGATCTTTCCTGTCGGAGAGAACCTTGCCCATGAGTTCGCGGCTAAAGGCTCGGTGGCCTGGCTTCTGGCATTTGCTTTTCTTATCGGTTTCTCTACGACTGTCGCTGAGCCTGCATTGATAGCTATCGCTGATAAGGCGGCGGTGATCAGTGAAGGCCGTATCGATGCGACGATGTTACGGCTTACTGTAGCACTCTCTGTCGGTTTTGCGATCGCCTTGGGTGTCTTTCGTATCTTGACAGGTCATCCTATCCACTACTACATCATTTCCGGTTATGTCCTTGTTGTCACGCTGACCTTTTTTGTCCCGCAGGAGATCGTCGGTCTTGCTTATGACTCCGGCGGTGTCACGACTTCGACGGTAACGGTGCCGCTAGTCGCTGCTCTTGGTGTAGGCTTGGCTACAAGTATCCGGGGGCGTAATCCGGTCATCGACGGTTTTGGTCTGATAGCCTTTGCTTCACTTACTCCGATGATATTTGTACAGCTGTATGGCCTGTTTGTCTATGCTTTCAGTGAGCATGAGAAAGTGGCTGCTGTCTTGATGGCGGTACAGCGTAAGACAGAAGTAGTACTCTCGATGACTGATAAAGCGATCGCACTCTTTTTTGAATTGCTTTCAGTCATCACGGATGTCCTTCCTATTCTGATCGTCATCTTCTTTTTTCAATACGCCATCATCAAAAAAGCGGTGCCGAATCTTCCACGTATCGCCTGGGGGATCATCTTTGTGATCTTAGGCTTATATGCTTTTATCGTTGGATTGGAGATGGGGCTTTTTCCGATAGGTGAGGCGATGGCGGAACAACTCACTGCACAGGATAACCGCTTTTTTATCTATCTGTTTGGGTTTATGATCGGCTTCTCTACGACGATGGCAGAACCAGCACTGCTGGCGATCGCGATGAAAGTCGAAGAGATCTCAGCCGGAAAGATCAGACAGATGGTCCTGCGGCTTGCAGTAGCCTTGGGAGTAGCCGTTGGGATCGCCCTGGGTGCCTATCGTATCGTAGCTGGAGACCCTATTCACTACTACATCATCGTTGGTTATAGCATTGTTGTTGTATTGACTTATTTTGCGCCACGTTATATCATTCCAATAGCCTATGACTCAGGCGGCGTGACTACCTCTACTGTGACAGTACCGTTAGTCGCCGCTCTGGGGCTTGGACTGGCAACGAACATAGAGGGACGGAGTCCGCTTATTGATGGCTTTGGTCTTATCGCTTTTGCATCGCTTTTTCCAATGATCACGGTCATGGTGTACGGCATCATCACTGAATCTGCATTGAAGCAGAGCGAAAAAAAGAAAATCAAAGAATCAAAGGAGTCTGAATGAAATTCTCACTGGTCTTGGCCATTGTCGATAACACCCTCGAGGATGAAGCTGTCGATGTCGCCAAGGCGCATGGAGCGGGGGGCGTCACACTATTAAAAGGTGTAGGGATAGGCCTAAACGAGAAAAAGACCTTTTTTGGTCTGACCTATGAACGACAGGAGTCGATCTTGCTCTTCTTACTGGAAAAGAAGATCTCGCTTAAAGTGATGAAAGCACTTAAAAACAGATTTGATTTTGATAATACCGGCAAGGGTATCGTGATGACGCTTCCGGTAGAACATCTTGCAGGGATAGCGATGAAGCAGGTCGAACTGTTTGAGAAAGAACTAAAAGAGGGGGGCGAGATATGAGACAGGTACTTGTTGAAGACATCATGACAAGAGGGGAGGATATCATCAAGGTATCCCCATTTACTACAGTGCGTGAGATGCTGCGTGTGATGAAGCGGGAGAAAGTAAGGTCTATCGTCGTCGATCGCATGAGTATACATGATGCTTACGGTATCGTGACACACTCGAAGATACTACGTGCCATCTATCAAGAAGATGGTGATATGGACTTGTTAAACGTTTATGATATTGCGACAAAACCTTTGATCCAGATAGTCCCGCAGCTAGATATAAAATATGCGGCTCAGCTTATGGTCAAACACAACCGCACACGGCTTGCCGTGACCTGGGAAGGAGATATCGTAGGTCTCATTACGATGAGTGATATTGCCAAAGTCCTGATGGAAGAAGCGATGAACGATGAGACCCCTTATGATGATGGGGAAAAACAGTAGCCTTCACTAGGTGATAGAGCGTGATCACTATGGGTCAGAGCAGCTCTTTGTCTATCCAGTGTGAGAGGACATATAGTCCCCATAGGTGATGTTTGAAGCGGCCTGTATGCGCAGCATCGAGATAGTGCTTCAGCTCCTCTTTTTTAAAGAGCCCAGTCTGCTCATTGACCTCACTTATCAGCGAGATCTTCCCCGATGCGATCAACCACTCCATATAAGGGTTGGAAAACCCTTTTTTCTTTCGTATTATCACCTGTTGAGGTAGATGACTCGAAGCCACAGATTTTAAAAGTGCTTTCGTCACACCTTCTTGGTAGCGCAGCTTTGGATCGATGCTAAAGACGGTCTCAACGAGTTGGTGGTCGAGAAAAGGGGTGCGTGACTCGATGCTGTTTGCCATCGAGACGCGGTCGAGTTTTGTGAGGAAGTGCTCGGCCTGAAAAAGATGCAGGTCGATATAGCTGTACCAGATGCTCTCATCACTATGCTTACTCCTCTTAAAAGTATCACGATAGGGCTGTAGATAACGTAGCGCATCATTGTCTTTGATATTACGACGCAGCAGGGCGTTCTTCTGCAGGTCAGTGAACTTCTCGCCGGAAGTTCGGAAAAGAAGGCTCTCATCAAATACCCGTTTATACCACTCCCACTCCCGGTTCTCCGAAAAATTAGAACGAAAATACTTTTTAAGCCAGTTCTTATGGCGAAGAGAAGCTGCCTGCTCGATATCTAGATACTCAAAATAGTGGCGATAACCCAAAAAGAGCTCATCACTGCCTTCACCGCTTAAGACTACTTTGTACCCCTCTTTAGCGATCGATTGAAAGAGCAGGTAGAGAGGCACAGCAGCCGGGTCGTTCAGCGGCTCATCCATACTCTCAAAGACGGCTTCGGACGCAGTGATGAAATCATCTTGTGTGATTTCGACAGCGATGTTTTTCAGACCCAGGGCATCGGCGGTCGTCTTGGCGTTAGCACGTTCGTCGTAGTTACTATGTTCGCTGTAACCCAGGGTAAAAGTAGTCAGCTCTTTACCGGCATCTTTAGCATAAGCTGCGAGGAGGGCACTGTCAATACCACCAGAAAGTAGGGCCGCCATCGGTACATCGGCGTCAAGACGCAATGTGATGGCTTCTTGTAGTCGATTCTCGATAGCGTTGATGGCCTCTGCCTCTGATGTGATGAGCTGAGGCTGTACATCGAGCAGGTCATGGTAACGTTTTACGGTGACTTTTGAGCCTTGAAAGCTGAGGTACTCACCTGCGGCAAGCTTGTGAACACCCGTATAAAATGTGTGTGGTGGTGTCGGAGCCAGAAAACTGAGATAACTAAGTAAAGCATCATCGTTCATCTTCACACTGGAGAGAAAAGGGCGGATACCTTTGATCTCCGAGGCAAAGACGAATCGGTCGTGATCATGATAGTAGAAGAGGGGTTTTTTCCCCAGACGGTCACGAAATAGGTAGAGTGTCTCGCCATCAAGCAAGGCGATGGCAAACATACCGACAAGATGGTCGACAAAGCTGACGCCCCATCGTAGATAAGCAGCGATCACGACTTCCGTGTCGCTGCTCGTACTGTAAGCATACCCCAGAGCACCCTCTCTGGCTTCGCCATTCACCTTGTAGTCCAGCTCTTCTCTTAATTGGGTATGGTTATAGATCTCACCATTGAAGCTGAGTAGGATATCCCCACGCTTCATCGGTTGATGAGAACGGCTGCTTACGTCTTGGATACTAAGACGATTATGGGCAAAGAAGAGTCGCTCTTTTTCGATGATGCCGCAGTGCTCTGGCCCACGATGATGCATGGCAGCAAGAGCCTGCCTTGCCTGTGATGGTCGGTATTTACCGAGCACTCCAAAGATGGCGCACATCAATGGTGCTTTCGTAAGTGTGTGATATATAGAGCTGTCGCTTCACTCATCGATAAAAAGCCACTGAGAAATCACGGGGCAGATAGCCCTCTTTGATCTTGACTTTTGCCCCAAGCTCTTTAGCAAGCTTTTTTATCTCTGAGGGATGAAAATAGTTGTAGACCAGTGACTCATCCTCACCTTTGAGTAGATTAAAGACAAAACCTTTTTTAGAGGCTTCAAAACAGCGACGGATAAAGAGATGGGTCTCAAAACGGGTGAGGATGTTCATCGCACCGCTGCAAAAATAGAAGTCGGCTTCAGGTAAGGGATCATGCAGGATGTCGCAGGCCAGGACCTGACATCCGGTACGTTCTATGGCGGGTCCGATCATTGACTCCATCACCTCAAGTCCGATGTATGTCTTCGGTTCTGATGAGCGCTCTTCAAGATAGAGATAGAGGTCCCCAAAACCACATCCGGCATCGACGATGCTTGATGTGCTGAGATCATCAGGCATAAACTGACAGAGTACTTTAAAGCGGGTCTGTTGTGAGTGGGCTGAGTTCCAGTGCACCTGTTTTGCTGTGTCAGTATGTCTTGATATTGTGGCAGAGTAGAAACTTTTATTATCGATTCGGGGCACCTACATCTCTTTCTGTCAGGGTTTATGATATTATATCTATTATTTGAAGAAGTGAGTCCCATGATACCTCTCTCCATCTCACAGAAGAACATTGTCTTAGCTATTTTTGATGAGGATATAAAACTCGTAAAAAAACACTTTATGGCGATTTCCTTTGACTTTGACGAGCGCTTTAAATATGAGGTGTTTAAAGAGTTCATCTACGCAGCAGCAGGGATGTTCAAAGATATCGACATGGGGATCTACAACAAACAGCTCATCGGAAAGTTCAAGACCATACAGCGGCTTGATCTGGGTTATCAGGCCTTTCGAAAAAAGAGCAAATATGCGATGAACCTCTATGAGAGTGATTTTTTGACAGCGCAGGATGCCTATAATGAAGAGCTTGAGAAGTATGATGTCTTAAAGGCCTTACTGCAGTCATTGATCTCGAGTGAGAAGAACCTCTATAACCTTCGACAGAGCCTGGAAGCCGCCTTTACGGAAAAAAGTGCTTCTATGGACAAGGATGAGTACGCGGCTATGGAAGGAAAGCTCAAGCATGTACGTAGAGAGCATGTAGATACGCTGCACAAACTGGGTGAGAGTCGAAATGAGCTTGATGGGCTAGAGGAGGTACTGACAGCTTTTGAAGAGAAGCATAAAGAGGAGTTCTTAAGCTATTTCAAAAGTGTTCAGGAGAAACTTGAACATCAATATACGCAATCGCTCAGTTATTTCGGTTTTGAGTTCAATAAGCTACTTTTCGTCAATTCAGAGAACTCTGTTGCGATCCAGAAGTTTAAGAAAGAGGCCAACATACAAGGAGATATGGATCTCTGTAAGTATGTAGAGTATTATCTGCGAAATATCAACCCGGATGCACTTGCTGATCCAAAACGTAAAGAGTCGCTACGGGAGGCCAGGGCCTATTGTCAGGGAGCTGCAAAAGAGGAGTCCCTTTTTTAGGGAAAAACGATCATACTTAGAGGAGATCTCGATGAGCCAGGATACCAACTTTAAAGACACACCACTCAAGGCTTCACTTAAAGTGGATACAAAATATGCTTACTGTACCTGTGGAAAGTCAGATAAGTTCCCCTACTGCGATGGGACGCATCGTGAAGAGGGAGGGCAACCTATCAAGTTTACCGTCAAAGGCAATACCGATGCCTGGGTATGCCAATGCGGTAAGTCAGGAAGAAAGCCTTATTGTGATGGGTCACATCAGCAGTAAGAGTACCTCTAATAAGACGCCAAACGAACAAGCACCACTCTTACGCTTTCATCCTATGCTTTGAACATTCTGTGCTTCGAAATGGCACAGAACACACGAGCGACGGAGGTATTGGTATTTCACAGACTTTCATTTAGTGAAAGTCTTGCATCAGTCTTTAGACTAGTAGTGCCAGTTCCGTTTGACTACGATATCTCCCGTTAAGAGGTCATGCTGGGAGCATGATCTTAGGGAGTAAGATCGCATTAATAGATACGACTCCGAAAGTACCTTGTCACTTCGTTCAGGCTCAAACCTTTGTCATCTAATTTTTATTCGCTTAAGTCAATGGCATTGAAGAGCACCTTTAGTGACCCTGTGTATAATAAGTCACTTACTGCATTCTCTGCTCAGAGTTTCAGGGTTATAATACTCAATAATAATAGTCCCATAAGCCGTATTTTACAGGAAAACGACTATGCTTTACTTTATGAATAAAAGCATAGATGCCTTTGCCCTGGGAGGGACACTTTTTGTCCCCGCGACACACAAACACCTTGAAGCTATCGCGCATGGTGAGAAGTTTTCCACGCTGCGGTCTGTCGTATTTGATACAGAAGATGGCTTGAGAGTAGACGCCCTTGATGAGGGACTGGCTCGTATTAAAAGACTTTTAGCGCAGTTACAGCCTGATGGGCTGCTGCGATTTATCAGACCACGTAATGTCGAGGTCCTACAGCAGTTGCTTACTTTCGAACATATTGACCGTATCGATGGTTTTATCTTGCCTAAGTTCGGTCTGGAAAGTGCTGAGGAGTATCTTCGTACTATAGAGAGTGCCTCATCTACCCCACTGTTCATGCCTTCCATCGAAGGAGTAGAGCTTTTTGATGCCATGGCATTAAAAGAGATCCGGACCCTGCTTTTAGCCTATAAAGAGAGCATACCGCTTATTCGTTTCGGAGCAGAAGATATGTTGCGCCAGCTTGCGCTTCGCCGTGATTGTTCGGTATCTCTGTATGAGATGGCCGCTCCGTCTCAAGTCATCGCATCGATGATAGGTACGTTCAGACCCTATGGATTTGATATCAGTGCCCCAGTCTTTCCTTGCTATAAAGATAAAGATAGGTTTGAGCTTGAACTTCTGCGTGATCTGAGAGAAGGTCTGGTCAGCAAGACCATCATCCATCCCGATCAGATCAGTGCTCTAGAGAAGCTGTACCGGGTATCAAAAAAAGAGTTTGAACAGGCGGAGCAGATCATCGACAGTACAGAGGCTGTCTTTGCACAAGAGGGGAAGATGGCGGAGCGTTCGACCAATCACCCGTGGGCAGAGCAGATCATCAAGCGGGCGCGACTGTATGGTCTTTGCTAAACGATCACATCAAATAGATGGATTTAAATAGCCTTCAACGAATTACACGATATAATCAATGATATTTTATAATAATAAACAGATAAGAATGGTATAGATAGCGCGACTGCTCTTGAGTGCTTTTTTCGGACACTGTTTGATGAGGATCTGAAGATGGGCGAGGTATAGATGAGGATTGACATCGCAAACCTAAGCAGACAGTATCTTCGATATAAGAGTGAGATAGACACGGCTATGGGAAAGGTCCTGCTGGCTTCAAGGTTCATAACGGGACAGGAGGTCTCGGACCTTGAGAGTGATCTGGCCAAAACGGTGGGTACAAAGCATGCCATCACTTGCTCAAGTGGCAGTGATGCTCTGCTTTTGGCGTTGATGGCGATCGATATCGAGCCGGGTGATGAGGTGATCACCAGTACTTTCGCTTTTATAGCAGCGGCAGAGTCCATCGCTTTTTTAAAAGCCAAGCCAGTATTTGTAGATATTGATGAGCTGGACTATACGATCGATGCATCAAAGATCGAAGCAGCTATCACACCAAAGACTCGGGCCATCATACCTGTCAGTATTTATGGTCAGCCTGCAGATATGGATGAGATCAACACCTTGGCAAAGAAGTATGGTCTTAAAGTCATAGAGGATGCTGCACAGAGTTTTGGCGCAGAATACAAAGGAAAAAAGAGCTGTTCGCTTAGTGATATGGGTTGTACCAGTTTCTCGCCAGGCCGCTCCCTGGGTTGTTTTGGTGATGGTGGGGCGGTCTTTACCGATGATGATATGTTGGCCCAAAAGTTAAAAAGCCTACGTGTACATGGGCAGACGGGACAAAACGAGCATCGTCATATAGGTATGGAAGGACGGCTGGATACGCTACAAGCAGCAGTCTTACAGGTGAAGCTTGACCATTTTGTTGAGGATCAGAGACGTAGACAAGATGTTGCAGCACACTATGAGAAACTTGTCCCAAAAGCTTTTTCTCTTCCTATAGTCAAAGCCGATCGTACCTCGGCATGGGAAGAGTATGCCATTCGGGTGAAGCAGCGAGATACGGTAGGACACTATCTCTATGAGATGAAGATACCTACGATCATCCACTATCCCACACCGTTGCATCTACAGCACTGTTTTGCCTATCTCGGTCATAAGGAAGGAGACTTCCCCGTTGCTGAGCGGATCGCAAAAGAGATCTTAAGTCTGCCTATCAACCCTGATCTTGACGAGGATGAGTTGGTCTATATCATGACATCCTTACTTGCGATCGATTGATGATGTCTTCAGCGGTACCTGCATAGTGTTTAGAGAAGGGATGATGACGTTGTTTAACAGATCTAGACCGAATGATGAATCGAGAAGGTATCTCAACAATACCTCGATACTTTTGGCAGAGAGGGTACTGCGGATGGGGATCGGATTCTTTGTGATCATCGCTATCACTCGTTATCTTGGACCAGAACGATTTGGGTCACTGGCATACGCTCAGAGCTTCGTCGGTGTATTCATGGCTTTTGCTTCATTAGGTCTTGACAGCATCGTGATAAGAGAACTGGTCAAGGCTGAGCATAAACGTGATGCGATACTGGGTACGGCTTTTTATCTGAAGGCCTTTACATCCCTGATCGCTATTGTCTCCATCCTCTTACTAAACATGCTCTCTCCCGAAGATGATATGGCAACGCCACTGGTGAGTATTATCGCCTTTACTATCATCTTCAACAGCTTTAATGTGATCGACATGTACTTTCAATCAAAAGTACTTTCCAGATATGTCGTCTATGCGAACAGTGTCGCTTTTATGCTTACATCGACCCTTAAGCTTCTGCTGATCTATTATGATGCAGAGCTTCTCTATTTTGCGTATGCACTGCTTTTGGAGAGTGCGCTGATGGCGGCAGGGTATCTCTATTTCTATAAAGCACAGAGAAATAGTGTGATGGCCTGGCGATTCAATAGAGAGATCGCTTTAGCATTGTTGAGAAGTGCCTGGCCATTGATCTTGGTAGCCGTATCGGCTTTCTTGTACACGAGGATCGATCAGATTATGATCAAAGAGATGATCGATGCCGAAGCAGTCGGTCAATATGCGGCAGCGATCAAAGTGAGTGAACTACTCTATTTCATCCCGGCCGTCATCGTGTCATCACTTTTTCCCAAGATCGTGGAAGTCAGAGAGACAGATAGAGAGGAGTACTTACGTGTGCTGGAGAGATTATATAGACTGGTCGTCTGGATCTCGATCCCTATAGCAGTGACTATGTCCCTTTTCAGTGAACCGATCATCGAACTGTTATATGGAGATCAGTACAAAGATGCGCATGAGGTGTTGGCTATATTGGCCTGGGCGATCATCCTTGTCTCTGTAGGCGCGGTCTTTGTGAAGATGTTGTATGTCGAACATTATGAGAAGAAATATCTCTATAAAAGTCTGTTTGGTGTGCTTATGAACGTGGTGCTCAATCTCCTTTTGATCCCATCGTACGGTATCGTCGGTGCTGCGGTAGCGACGTTGATGACACTTTTGAGTATCAATTATCTCTATGATATTTTTGATAGGGATCTTCGTGCTCTTTATTATCTCAAGTTCAGATGTTTTATCCCATCAAATAGAAATTAAGTATAAAGGTTAGTATATGCTGTTTGCCAAAAAGTTCTTGAACAAGATGTCACCAGCACTCTATGGCAGGTTGGCAAAGATAAAGAGGGCGATGATCATGCGGAAGTTTGGCAGGACTTATCCAGACACCAAGCTTTTCTACCCAACCCAACGGAAGCTCTATTCGCAAGACGATCAGGACTACATCATCTACAATGGACTCTTTCAGGGCAAAGATGATGGGGTCTTCTGTGATGTTGGGGGTAATCATCCATTGAATCTGAACAACACACGATACTTCGAGGAGCTTGGCTGGAGCGGATATGTCTTTGAGCCGCTTCCTTACATGCGGCATCTCTGGAGAAAACATCGAAAAGCCACGTTTTTTCCTTTTGCAGCTTCGGATAGTGAAGGAGAGGTCATCTTCTCGATCGTAAAGGATGCGACTGGCTGGGAAGACATGCTCTCCTATGTGAAAGAGACCAAAGATATCGAGTACAGACACGAGACAGAGGATATCACGGTAAGGACACGAGCATTGAAAGATGTGTTCAAAGAGGAAGATGTCACGCACATCGACTACATGTCGATCGATGTGGAAGGGCATGAGATGAACGTCTTGCAGGGGATCGACTTCGATGCAGTAGATATCAGAGTCTTAAGTATTGAGAACAATCCCTCTTGTTGTTATACCTACGGAGATGATAAGATCAGGGCCCTCATGTTCGAGAACGGTTATCACTTATGGGGTAGGATAGCTGGATTGGATGATATCTACGTGAAAAAAGGCTTTCAAGAGTGAAAAAGGTCTCTTTTGTCGTCGATAGCTATTTTCAAGATAACCTGATATTCGACAAAGAGCAGAACAAGGTCCCGATAAGAGATAATGCACTGGATAAGTACTACAAGCTTTACGAGACGTTCAAAGAGGCCGGCTTTGATATTGCGACAGATGACATCAACCCGATCGAGCGTTCTGACATCGTCATCTATACGGATATGCCAAAAAAGCTGCCATCGGAAGATATGGTGGCAAAGAGTTTTCTAATAATGATGGAGAGCCCGCTTGTCAGGCCGGAAAACCTGGACCTGAAAAAGCATCGTTATTTCCATAAGGTCTTTACCTGGTCGGACCTTTTAGCTGATGGACAGAACTACCTCAAGTTCTCTTATGCGTTTACTATCCCGACATCGATCCCAAAAAAGCTTGATAAGGAGCATCTATGTTGCCTGATCGTAGGTAATAAGTCCTCCACCCACCCGGATGAGCTATACAGCGAACGCAGAGCGGTCGTGCGATGGTTTGAACAGCATCATCCAGAGGAGTTCTCTCTGTTTGGTACAGGATGGGATGAGTATACGTTTAGAGGTCCCAAACTCATTAGAGCGTTCAATCGTATACCGTTTGTGAAGCAGTCGATGCAAAGGCTCTTTGGTGATGTGTATCCATCCTACAGAGGAAGGGTGAGTAGTAAAAATGTTACCATGCAGGACTATCGTTTTGCGATCGCTTATGAGAACATCAAAGATCAGGAAGGTTATATCACGGAGAAGGTCTTTGATGCTTTTTTTGCCGGTTGCGTGCCCATCTACTTGGGGGCGAATAATATCACCGACTACATACCAAAACGATGTTTTGTCGATAAAAAGGATTTTGAGACGTATGAAGCGCTATATACGTTCATCTCCACGATGGAAAAACAGCGTTATCTGGAGTATTTGGATGCTATCGAGGTATTCCTGAACAGTGCTGCTGCGGATCCTTTCAGAGTGGAGAGCTTTGCAAAGACGATCGTTGACGGGGTACGTAAAGAGAAGGAAGGATAAGGATGTTTTTTCCAACAAGGATAAAGAGCATAGGCAAGCATGACAGGGTGCTTGAAGTCGGTCCGGGGAACAATCCGTTCTACCGTTCAGACGTATTATTGGAAAAACGTTTTGATGATGCGCAGACCGCCTTGAGACAGGCTGGTGGTGTAGAGAGAAGAGCACTTGGCAAAGAGACTGTCTATTATGATGGAGGCAGGTTTCCCTTTGAGGATGATGCCTTTGACTATGTCATCTGTTCGCATGTCATCGAGCATGTGCCAGTCAGTGAGCTTGGACTCTTCATCACTGAGCTTAGCAGGGTCGCAAAAAAAGGCTATCTGGAGTTCCCTTCATATCGATTTGAGATGATCAACAATATCCAAGAACATGTGAATCTGATCAGCCTGGATGAGCAGAACAAGTTCTACGTATTGAGTAAAGAGTCTATCGCTCTCGATTGTAGTAGTTATCTCCATCTACGGCAGATCATCAAAGAGTCGAAGATCGCCCATAAAGTTGGTACTCTGAACCCGGAAAGACTGGCTTTTGGCTTTGAGTTTTTCGGACATATCATGTATGAGACCGTCGAGCAGTATGATGTCCTGCTGGCTCTGGATAAAGGTTCAGATGCCTATCTGGAGACAGACTATACGCTAAGATACTTGTGGACAAAGATCGCACGACAGTTCAATAAGAACATCTTTTTGCAGAAATGGCATAATCGATTTGGTAGGGGATGATATGTTCACATCGATAGGTAACAAGATCAAGCTGGCACTATACCTGATAGGGCTCGATGTGGTGAAGTCGGGACGTGTCATACGTGGTATACCTCAGTTTATTCGTGATTATAGAAGCTTAAAGGCTCAGATGGATGATGGAGTCTTTGCTCTCAGATTCTATCCCATCTTGGATGATAGATACAAAGAGGGTGGTACAGCCAGCGGCCACTATTTTCATCAAGATCTTCTTGTTGCGAAGAAGGTCTATGATGCTGAGCCCATCCGACACGTGGACATAGGTTCACGGGTCGATGGCTTCATCGCTCATCTTGCTGTGTTCAGGAAGGTCGTTGTCCTTGATGTCAGGCAGACCACGACGAAAGTGGCTAATCTCGAGTTTGTCCAGGCCGATATGATGCATCTGGAGTCTGAGCTGTATGAGAGTTGTGACTCACTCTCATCGCTGCACGCACTTGAGCACTTTGGACTTGGACGCTATGGAGACCCAATAGATATAGATGGACATCTCAAGGGTTTCGAGAACATGTATAAGATCCTTAAAACGAATGGGACACTCTACTTCTCTGTCCCGATGGGTGCTCAGCGAATCGAGTTCAATGCCCACCGGGTCTTTTCTCTGGAGTATTTGCTGCACATGTTCAAAGAAAGGTTCGCAGTTAAGGATTTTGCATATGTAGATGACAAGGGTGATCTGTATGACTCTGTGGATTTGACAGATATACGTATAAAAGAGAATTGTGGATGCCACTATGGCTGCGCGATCTTTGAGTTACAGAAGATAGGACCAGATGATAAATAAGATACTTTATATCGGCTCTCAATACGAGTATAGCAAAAAAGCCAATGGCGAGTCGCTAAATAAAAAAGCCTTCTATGACAGCTTTGTCTCACTTGGTTATGCGGTGACTTCGCTTTGGTATGATGATACCTATGAAGACCTGCAGACGACGATCATCGAGACAGCTGCTGCCATAAGACCGGACATGATCTTCTTCATCCTACAGGAGAGCCAGATTTCGACATCGACATTAAGAACACTCAGTGCGAAGGGTCACTTTTTGGTGAATTGGTTTGGTGATGACCAGTGGCGATTTGAGTCATTTACCAGCAGGTTCGCTAACTATTTCGATGTCTGCATCACGACAGACAAGTTTAGTATTGACAAGTATCATCAGCTGGGTCAGACTGATGTAATAAGAAGTCAGTGGGCGTCGCTCTCCTCAGATGTTGGGTATGAAGCAGTGGAGTATCGCTATGATGTAAGTTTCATCGGAGGTGCGAACGCTTTTAGGCGATGGTTTGTAAAAGAACTGGAAGATAGAGGCATCACGGTCCACTGTTTTGGGTCTGGTTGGGATAACGGAAGAGTGAGTTACGATGAGATGGAAGCGATATTTGCTACTTCCAAGATCAATCTGAACATCTCCAACAGTACTCAGTATGATATGCGTTATCTTCTTGCCAATCCCAGAAACATCATCACCACACTACGGGCGAAGAAAAATAAGAGTCAGACAAAGGCCCGGATCTTCGAGATCCCTGTTCAGGGTGGGTTTGAACTGAGTGAGTATGTCCCTAGTCTGGAGGACTATTTCACTGTTGGAGAGGAAATCGCCTGCTACAAGGATATCGATGAAGCGGCCTTGTTGATCGAGTACTTCTTAAAGCATGAGTCAGAGCGTGAGATGATAAAGAGCGCAGGTGTCAAAAGAGCCAGAGCAGAGCATACCTTTGAAGCGAGGATCAAAGTCTTTATGAAAGTGATAAAAGCGTATGTTAGATAGAGAAGAAGTCAGGTCATTGCTCGAACCGCATCTTCATGATGATGTCACGGCTGAAAAGTATGAACCAGAGCATATGGAGGCGAGTAGATTGCTTACCGCTACTCGTTTCGATCTGGCTTTTAAACTGTTCTTTCTGAAGATGAAGACCTATGATACAGCTCTTGCAGAACAGATCTACGCTGAACATATCAATGCGTTGACACTTGGAAAGTTCTCAGAACCTGGAAATGATGACAAGAGTAGCATAGATCACTATCTTGAGGCATTTGAGCAGACCTTTGAGAGTATGCGAGAGAAGGGTTTTGACAAGACTACCAGTCTGATACCACTCTCGAAGAACGGTTCCATCGCCAATGGTGCGCATAGACTCGCTTCTGCCATCTATCTAAAGCAAGATGTCGATTGTGTCAGGTTAGCTACTTTTGATCATCTCTATGACTACACATTTTTCTATAAAAGGAAGCTCTCACGACAGACTCTGGATGTGGTCGCGACGACGTTCGTTGAATATGCTAACGATGTTTATATCGCCTATATTTGGCCTACTGCCAATGCGAAGATGGAGCAGATCACGGCTATCCTCCCCAATATCGTCTATACAAAAGAGGTCGCGCTTGAGCAAAACGGTGCACACAACCTGCTTTCACAGGTCTATCAGGGAGAGCAGTGGCTTGGTAGCGTCGAAGATGGTTTTGAAGGAGTCAAGGGCAAACTTGTCGAGTGTTTCAGGTCTTATGATCCGGTAAAGGTCATCGCATTTCAGGCTTCCACACTTGATGAGGTCCTAAAGATAAAAGAGCAGCTAAGAGAAGCGTTTGCTGTGGGTAAGCACTCCATCCATATTACCGATACCAAAGAGGAAGCGCTCCAGGCTGCACGGCTGCTCTTCAATGATAATGGCATCCATTTCCTAAACCATGCACGACCAAACAGGTATCTCTCAGTACATGAGCAGATGAGACAGTTCAAGATCTTTGCCCTCAAGAACGCGCTCCCGCTCGATGAGTGTTTGCTTGATAGCAGTATGGTCCTGGCTTTTTATGGTCTAAGAGAAGCGAGGGACATCGATTATCTGTCATGCTCTTCGGTAAGCATCGAAGTAGAGGATGAGTCTATTGAACGGCATGATAGTGAGATGGTCTATCACGGGCAAAGTAGTATGGAGTTGATCATGGATCCGAAATACTATTTCACCTTCAATGGCCTGAAGTTCGTATCCTTCGAACAGGTCTATCGGATGAAAGGTAATAGAGCAGAAGCTAAAGATGATCGTGATCGCAAGATGATGGAAGCACTGATAGAGAAAGATGTCTTCAAAGAGAGACTCAACAGTATTCGTCAGACTCTCTATTATGGAAAAATAAAAGCCAGACAAAACCTGGTCGACATCTTGCATGATCTTGGTATGTATGATGCCATCAAGCGACTCTATGACGTTATCTGGCGCTCAAGATGACCCCTTTGGTCTCTGTGGTGATGTCGGTCTATAACGGTGAAGAGTATCTTTCCGATGCCATAGAGAGTATCCTGAGTCAGACGATGGAAGAGCTTGAGCTCATTATCATCGACGATGGCTCAAGTGATGCTTCACTGGAGCTGATCAAAGGCTATAAGCGTCAGGATGCGCGTATCGTCTTGATAAGCCGCGAGAACAGAGGACTGATCGCGAGTCTGAACGAGGGGATAGGACAAGCCAGGGGTAAATACATAGCCCGGATGGATGCTGATGATATCTCTTTGTCGGAACGTCTTCAAGTGCAGGTCGACTTTATGGAACAGAACCCAAATATTGGTCTCAGTGGTACATGGATAGAAGCATTTGACGAGAGTGGTACAAAAGTGATAGGAAGGTATTCTGTAGATCATCCGATGCTGAGGTGTGAGCTGCTTTTTTCCTCCCCCTTTGCCCACCCTTCTGTGATGATGAGAAGCGAGCTCTTACGTGATAATGGGCTATCATACGATAAAGCATACGTCGATGCTGAGGATTATGAGTTATGGTACCGATGTGCAAAAGTGACGCGACTTGCAAACATCCCTCAGGTACTTCTGCGCTACAGGCTTTTAGCGCAGAGTGTGACAAGAAAGGCTGATCGTGATGATGCTTCGAGGGAGAAGGTCTTACGAGAGGTCTACAGACATCTTCTTGATGACTTGGGCATTCAGCCCTCTGCTGATGAGATGGATCTGCATTATACACTCACACTAAATACGCGAATAGCCAAAAAGTACTATGATCCAAAGATCTTGACAAGCTATTTTGACAAGCTTATCACTGCCAATGAAAAGCAAGAAGTGTTTGATCAAAAGAGTCTGTTACGACTTTTAGGTAAAAAATGGCTCTGGTATCTACGATATCACCTGAAAGATCATCCTAGACTCCTCTTAAGTAGTCTCTTCTCCAAATATTCTTACTATGGCTTATTGGCTCTCTATCAGAGTAGAAAAGGAGCTGCGGTATGAGACTATCGATCATCGTTATCGGGAAAGATGAAGAACAGAACCTAGAGGCACTTTTTACCTCACTTGAAAAGATCTCGACGCCTTATGAACTACTCTATGTAGACTCGGCGTCAAAAGATAGCAGTGTGGGCATAGCCTCACGATACGCAGACCGAGTGTGTAGTCTTGAACCTTCACCACAGCTATGCGCTGCAGCTGGAAGAAGTGTGGGGACCTTAGAGGCAAAGACTGAGTGGGTCCTCTATCTTGATGGTGATATGACACTCTCTGAAAGCTTTGCAGGGTGGATCGATGAGCACATTGAGGATCTCGATGATGCTTTGATAGCCGGATATGTTGGGCAATATACCTACATCTACAGCGATGGCAATGAGAGTAAGAACCGACATCTGTTACCGGTATCTGGTCGGGTAGAACATTTTGGAGGGGCTGTCTTACTGCATAGAGAAGCTGTGCTGGAAGCAGGTAACTGGAATGCTTCGGTCGTCTCCAATGAAGAGATAGACCTCTATGTGCGGATCCAAAAAAGTGGCAAGCATGTCGAAGCAGTAGAGATAGAGATGGTCAGGCACCTTGCTGCCCAGCAGAGTCCAGTAGAGATCTTGATGTCGATGTTTTGGCCTATGAACCAAAGATACTATGGTCTTGGGCAGGTGTTACGTTCTCAGCTTCAACATGGCTCTTTCTTGATGTTCATGCGACACTACCCTTTTGCCTTTATCTTTTGGGCACTGATCATGGTCGCGTTGCTCACTCCTATGGCTTGGTACCTCTTCTTGGGCTTTATGCTCTATATAGCCTATACCAAGCGTCCGCACTATCTTCTCATCTATCTGACAGACCTTCCAAGAGGGGTTTTTGGTTTCTTTTCTTACAAAGAGTACGTTCCCCTTATAAAGAGCCATACTCCTTCTGGTATACTATGAGATCACAAGAAAACTAGGAATAATATGTTCGATTCTTTTAAAACAGAGAGGAGTGTCTCCTTTCTAATGCTCATGCTTCTGGCCTATGGGTTTTCCATCGCTATTCGTATGATCTGGGTCTATCAGTTTAGTGGGGAGCCAAGCTTTTACTGGAACGACCATATTATGATCAATACCAATGATGGTTATGCCTATGCCGAAGGTGCGCGAGATATGCTCGCCGGTTTTCATCAAGAC
>JADGEC010000084.1:0-14740 GCA_016744575.1 Sulfurimonadaceae bacterium
GCGCGTAACTCAGAGGGTTCATAGTGCAGACGTGAAGCATCTTCAATACTGCTCTGATGTCCATCAAGTAAGAAGCGTTTACATCCATACTTCCCGGCAAGCTTTTTAATGATCTTCTCCCGGGTACGCTCTACAAGTCGCTCATCCTCAACGGCATAGGCCGGATATCCGATGACACTCAAGAGTGCGGCATCTGTCTCTTTGGATGCTGATTCACGGGGAAGCAGACTTTGTAGAGTAGAACGCGAACGAGCCACATCACTCGGTGTAACATGGATCACCGCATCCTGGCTCACAACATTGCCAAAGAGGTTAAAGCCATCCATCGCTTCAAGTGCTGCTTTAGCCATCCCGACCGAGCTACCATTGATCTCTGTCGTACCATGGTTGATCTTGTTTCCCCGCTCCCAGATACCAAAGTCCGGAGTACAGTAGGTACGACTTATATAGTGCACCAGGTTCTGTACGAAATCGACCTCATCAAGCGTATAGATAAGACGAAGTCCTGAGGCTGTCATCTGTGCGATCTTCAAGACAAAAAGTGAAGTCGCATCAAGCTGCAAGTGTCCCCACTCATCATCTCCGACTACTGCCAGACCGGTCTTCGTCCCATACTTGGCGTGCAGGGCATCAGTAGGATCCAGACTATGTTTAAACGCTTCGACCCGGTCGGATTGGCGCATCATCGAATTGAGCACTCCCCGCATCAGTTTGACTACACTTTGACTCAGTGTATAACTGCGATGATGGTCCGGATTGTGTTTACGGTAAGCCATTGCCAGACCCCAGACACCAAGGATACTATAGACGTTATCCCGAACCCAGGCATCCGTATAGTCACCATGTGCGTTTACCGCTGTACTTGCAGGAAGTAGCCCGGTCACAGGGTCCTGTCGTGAGAGAATGATCTTGTCTATTACATGATAATGTCTATCAAGAGAAGTGTGAAGTGTGTTGTGGTCCATCTATATAGCCTTTTAAGCTGTGTTGTTCGTACATCATAGAAGCGCGTTATCACAAGGCGATGATGGCACTTGAAGGTCATGATCTTAAAACGATCAGAGCTGACAGCTGACTAACTATTGTACATTTTGCGAATTATAGCACTGAATACATGCTGATCATTTAAATAGTACTAAAAAAGAGCTGGAGATCTTCCCTAGCTCTCTTGAACAAGAAAAAGTCTCTTATGCGCCAGTACCCCTTAACGGGGAATTTAGTATTAGCATGACCGGAGGATCTATGACGACTGTTTGACCAGCTCAAAGACGAGACGCTGATGATCAAAACGCAAGACCAAGACGGAAACGTACGTTGTGCTCGTCAGCAAATAGTTCGTTATTGTTGTAGATATATTCCATAGTGATCGGGACAGGCAGGACATTGAACCAGAGCGTATCAAGAGTCACTCCTGCGACTGCTTCATCGACCTGTTCGTTCTCCACTGCCTCTCCAAACAACTCAACATCATAATGGTTATAGGCCGCATAAAGTGACTCTCTGCGAAGGGAGATGGGAAAGGTGAAGAAGTAAGAGGCCAGATCAAAGACCTTTTTGACACCTACACTGCCCTTAGCTATGCTTTTGACATAACCCGTATCCTTAAGACCGGGCATGACGACGGTTGTCGGGTCGCTCTCGGCAAACCGTACTATCTGACTCTTTGTCAGCTTGATACCACGCGAATCGACAGCACTCTCCGCGTCACTTTGGGAGTACTGCCCACTGAGCTCGAAATAGAACTGATGCGGCAGACCCTGTTCATAAGCGACTTCACCACCAAATGCGTTATCACTACGGTCAGATGCGATATAAGGGGAAGCGTAGAGCAGGAAGTCACGGTAGAGACTGACACCATAGTGTTCAGAACGTCTTAGGTCAAGTGCCGCAGAGAGTGGTTTCCGACTGTTACTCTCATAGTCTTGGAAGTAGTTGGCTCGTAGCTCCGCACTATAATAGCCTCTCTTTACAAAAGGAAGATATGCCTCTGCTATCAATCCAAAGTCTCGTTTATCCTCTTCGAGTCCCGGATCAATATCCGGCCGGTCAAGAATGCCGTAAGCTGACAGAGCATAGCCGATGGCATATTGATTATTGGCATACCTCATACCACCCAGAGTATACTCATCGAGGTTTCGCAGGACATACGCTGACAATGTGTTCTGCGTCAACGGATCACCAAAGTTCACACTAAGGTCATAGACAAAGCCAGCCTCACTATCACTTCCAAAAGCAAGGTTCGTCCCACTGTAGTCCATCGCCAAAAATGAGCTGTAAGGCTCTTCAAGATCGAGTACTGGGATCTCTTTCTTCTCCATAGACTCATCAGCTGCATGGTAGTAAGGCTCATCTTCGACAAAAAGCTTCACCTCTGTCGGGGCTTGCTCTATCTCAGAAAGCGAGATCTTTTTATACTCATATGAGTCTGGGCCCATGATGGCTACAAGGGCACTATTATCATCGATGACTCTGGCATCTATGATGGTATCAGCATCATGTGCACGCGTCATCTTCCCATCATGAAAACGAAACAGCCCCGAACCATGCTGCGTATTAGCGATGAAATAGACAGCACCTTCACTATCTACCCCACTGACATGACTGTAATAACCCTGCATCGTAAAAAGTGCTTCTCGGTTTTTATAGAGAGTACGCTCTTTCCCCTGCTCTTGGACAAAATAATAGATATTATCCTCTTTGTCGATGAGCACAGAAGAGTTCACCTGTGCATAGAACATATCACCTACATAGAGCTGCGGCTGATCGAATGAGCCTGGGACATCAAAATAGACCTCTCGTCCATCACTGAGGTGACCTTCGATCACTTTCGACTTTGTCCCTTCGATGATCATCGCGTCTTCATCAAAGAGTCCCTGATAGATCCGCCATGGTGAGGTCTTGGCACTAGCTTGCGTCACATAAGGGCCATCTGCTATTTTGATGACTTTACCAGCGATATAACTATCTCGGTTTTTTGTGATAGTACTACTTGCTTTATCATAGACAACCAGTTCAGGAGTCTCACGGCCTGAGGCATTGATGATGAAATAGACCTCATCTGCATCACCGTTGATGGGGCTGTAGAACTGTGAGCTAGCCAGTACCTCACCCTCGACATCGATCATCTCAGAAGCCTCCTCCTCCATCACTTTACGCCACTCATCAAAGGCTGTCTCAAAATCTATACCGATGGAACGTTCGGTCGAGTTGTTGGTAAAGAAGGGCCAGTACCAGTCCTGCGAATGCTCTTTCCAGTAGCTGTTGACCTCTTTTAGTCCATACTTCTCTGCCAAATGATACTGATACTGTCCGCCAAGGGTGTAGAAGTGAGAGCCGTAGAGAAAATAGTAGTTGTCATTATAGACACGCGCAGGGGTCAAATAACCAGCTTTAGCCTGCTGTAGAGTCGCAGCCTTGAAACGCCCGCTGTAGAGCCGTCCCCCATTGCCATGCCATGACTCGTTCAGTACGGCATTTCCTTCAAGTAAAAAAGAGCTCTCGACGATGTTTGGAAGTGTGAACCAGGGAAGGAAAAAAGCCCCATTTCCTATCACTGTGTGCAGAGAGCTTGAGATCACATTGTCTTTGGCGTTCATCTGATAGTTATGTGCGGTCTCATGATAAAGCAAAGTCTGAAGCCAGGAAGGTGAAGAGAAATAGTCTATCTGCATCGCTCCACCGAGATAGTTGATCTGGCGATTGTTTGGGTACGGTGTCGAGAACCCATTGGCGATCTGATTATATTGCGAGATCAGCCCGACATATAACGTCTCATCCATCACATAACCAAACATCTCTTCATACTGAGGCTGCATACTTAACTGGACCGCTGCTGCCTCTTTGGCAAAAGGGATATTGTCTTCTGTGTAGATAAGCTCAGTATTACGGACCTCTTTGGTGAAATACGGCTTATCATGTGGGACGACACTACTCATAGGAAGTGCTGCATGCAGGCTCAACGACATAACTAAAACAGCGACGATCTTCTTAGCCATCGATCTACCTTCGTGATATTTTATGATAATCATAGGATATTTAGATCACATCTCTTATTAATCTGATTGATTCGCTTAGTCTTTGGGCACAAAAGTATTCTGCATACAGACCATTAAAAGTATGAACAGGATGCTCCATGCTACAATATGCCAAATAGACTAGTTTGGATACAGACTAAAAAAAGTATTTGATTTGAAAAGATGGTTGCTCTATATTAGCTTACTTCTAAGTATCTCCCTATACGCAGATCTGACCATGGATGGCTTTGCAGCGTATGAGAAAGGCGATAAGTCCGAAGCTCTTAAGCTACACACTAAGGCATGTTCCCAAAAAAGCCCTACTGCCTGCCACAACCTTGGTTATATGTATAGTAATGCAGATGGCGTCAAGCAAGACAAGAGTAAAGCCAAGGAGTCTTATCAAAAAGGGTGTGATGGCGGACTCGCAAAAAGCTGTTATAACCTGGGACTTATCTACTTTGATGGTGCTAAGACAAAACAGGATAAACAGAAAGCACGGACACTTTTTAGCCAGGCATGTCAAAGTGGGATCCCAGAGTCTTGTTATAACTTGGGCGTCATGTATCGTAGAGGCGACGGAGTAAGATACGACCTGTCACTGGCCATCGAACTCTTCAGTAAAGCTTGTGATGGCTGGAATGCCAAAGGCTGTGAAGCACAGCGGTTATTGACCGAGAAACAGAAGTAGTCTCTTAGCTGGACTTATATATCACCAATATTGGCAGGAAGCCGAAGTATTTCAGGCGGTGTAGCTCTTTCTCGATCTTTATATTTGGTTTGATGCCAAGGATGAGCTCTCTTGCCTCATCGTCTGTGAACTCACCGAGATATTCACCTTCTCCATGAGCTTCCGCATAAAGTTTGACAAGCGCATGACTCGCATGTCTCTCCTCATATTTCCAGATCTTCAAAGCTTTGTTCTCAGACATGACATTCCTCTTGAACATCTTTACTTCTACCCATCATCTTCCCTTTTTAAATAGTATCGGTAAGACCATTGACTTAAGACGCCAAACGAACAAGCACCCCTCTTACACTTTCATCCTATGCTTTGAAATGGCATAGGACACACGAGCGACAGGGGTATAGGCATTTCACAGACTTTCATTTAATGAAAGTCTTGCATCAGTCTTTAGACTAGTAGTGCCAGTTCCATTTGTCTACGCTAAGGCTAATGTCTTTGGTTGCATCATATCTCACTGATCATTTAGATAGACCAGTATATTAAGAGCATCTTTAAAGACTACTACATCACCGTGATCTTGATATGTCCACTTTTATCTTTTATCCTCACCGATGAACGTGCATCAGCTGTTAGTGATGGTCGAGTCTAAAAAGGGTCAAAAACAGGATTGACTATCAATTCTGAGATATATGTAACCGTTTTACACATATTCTGTTCTTGTTTTATAACAGATCTTGCATCTTCCATCACTATATTACGTTAATGTCGATATTGCTCTTAGAGTAATACTAACCTACCAAATATTTAATAAGTGAGGACCACACCGTGTCAAACTCCCTATTTATCTCCAAACAGCCTGTTTTAGATAAAGACAATAGCATACAAGACTACATCTTCTACTATGCCCCCTATGAGCAGACTCAACAGCTCAACCACACAAGGTCATTTCTTGAGGCTCTTTTTCAAACAGGGATAAAAGAGCTCTCTGGAGAAAGACGTGCATTCATCAAGATAAACAGTGAGATGCTTTCAGACCCTTCTATCTTCACGTTCACAAACGAACAACTCGTCTTCGCTATTGATGATGCCGAGACTATAGACGAGGCGATGATAACACGGGTCAACGAGCTCATAGCACTCAACTTCACCTTTGCCCTCTTTCATACTTCTAATAAAGATGATCTGATCAGCGAACTCACACCACTACTACCGCTTGTGAAATATTTTATTGTTGATACCTCTGCTATCGACCTGAACGCCTTTGAGACGGCATTACCAAAACTACACACCTATCGACTCACTATCATCGCATCTAACATCTCTGATGAGAAGACTCAACAGGTCTATAGTACGCTGGGTATCCAACTCTTTTCCGGGCACTACTATCTTGACGAACAGTTAGATGATGAGAGAGAGATCGACAAAGGCTATCAAGAGACACTGGCACTGCTCAACATCCTTCAGACCAGCGATGCCATCGATGAGATCGCCACAGAATTTGCGAATTCCCCCAATATCACGCTGAAACTGTTACGCTATCTAAACTCACCGGCATTCATGCTAAGGCATACTATCAAGTCTATCCGTCATGCACTTTTGCTTATTGGGCGAAAAGACCTTAGACGGTGGCTTCTACTGCTCGCATTCACACAGACCGGTGACGGTAGCCCGGCCAACAACCCTTTACTCTATACGGCCAACACACGTATGGCGATAATGCGATTTCTTGTAAACAGACTAGAGCACTCTACTAGAGAGCTCTCTGATGAGGCTCCTTTTGTCGCGGTACTCTCGATGCTCCAGCCACTGATGGGGGTCTCTTACGAAAAGATCTTTGACTCTATCACCCTCGATGAGGAGATCAAAAGTTCGATCATCTCCTATGAAGGTACTTTGGGAAGACTGCTTGAGCTCTGTATTGCCACAGAGCAGTTGGACCAGGTACGGGTAAGCGTACTGCTTGAAGAGCTGGGGCTTGATACTGAAGAGTTTGAAAAAGCACTGCTTGAAAGCTATGAGGAACAGTGATCTGAAAGGGTCCACTGCTCTTTTAGGTCACTCCTTTTCAATCTTCATGATACGCTTCCTTCTTCTTTAAAGACATCCTTCTGTTCTGACCTTGTTCAATAGGCCTCCCATGAGTTGGTATATGGATTGCTTGTGATAGTAAAGGCCTTAAAATGGAAACATCCACAGCATATAAAGAGCACCTCTCCATCATGAAAGAGCTAGACTTGCATAGTGATTTTGCTAAAGTCAGAGAACCTTATAAAGAAGGTTTTGAAAAGATATATGCTGAGGCAATAGAGGCTGACGTCAAAGTCTCCAACGCAAAAGCATTTTTGGAAGACCTGAAAATCGAGGAGTTATCGACACTGCAAGAGTATACAAGACTCGCTGATGAAGTCGTAGTCGATGAGCTCTCAGATGAAGGTGCCTATAATCTCTTGATGCACTTTTATGAGAAGTATGATTTCGATGGTGATGGTATCACCGAAGATGGAAAAGCCAGGACCCTCTCATATATCCCCCAAAATATGGATAGTGATCTCAAAAAAGCTTTTGTCAATGCGATCAACAGTACGGATGAAGACAATATGCTCTCCATGATGATGTTGACATTCAATATAGATAGATTAAAATATGACCTGGCACAGCAGGTAGACGCTATGTCTGACGCAGAGAAGAGCTATATGAGAGAACATGCTTCTTTTGATATTGACCTTTTTATAGAAGAGCAGCTTCAAGAGCCCTTTCATCCGAAACCAATTTCTTTTGACGATATCATGGCTAGGATAGATAATATTTTAGATCCAGGACCTGGTGCGTACTCATCACCTGAACTCCAAGAGGGTATGCAAATATTTAGTGACACGCTACAGTCTGAGTATGCTCAGGTCAAAGAGGCTAAGACACAAGGACTCCAACATCAAGTCTCTAGCAATGACCTGCTCCAAAGAGATGAG
Source organism: Sulfurimonadaceae bacterium (assembly GCA_016744575.1). Taxonomy (GTDB): domain Bacteria; phylum Campylobacterota; class Campylobacteria; order Campylobacterales; family Sulfurimonadaceae; genus BB26. The sequence goes on from JADGEC010000084.1 coordinate 7,668, forward strand.
AGTCAAGAGCTGAGTTCCCATGACCCGCTTGCTCTCTTACTTCAAGAGAGTTGATACTCATCATTGAGCTTTTTTCTCAAAGAGGTTATCATTCCTATCAAAAACGAACAGGATAAAAATGTCAAATATTAAAGCTTTTATGACTCAAGACCACAGAGATTGTGATGATATCTTTGCACAAATGGAAGAGGCAGTCGCGTCGAAGAGCGATGAGGCTTTATTAAAAGTAGAAGCATTTCAAGATGCTTTGACCAATCACTTTAAGATGGAGGAGATGGTACTTTTCCCAATGTTTGAGCAAAAGACAGGGATGACTGAAGGGCCGACACAAGTCATGGTCATGGAGCATGAACAGATGAGGGGACTTTTATCTAAGATCGACCAGGCTATTGAGCAAAATGATAATGATAAGTTTTTTGGTCTAACTGAGACCCTTATGATCTTGATGCAGCAACACAATATGAAAGAGGAGCAGATGCTCTATACAATGATCCAGCAACATCTAGGTGATGATGCAGACCATCTGATCTCACGCATGAGGACTATTGTCCAATAAAAGAGGTCACTTCTTCATCCTGTCATCATGCTCCATATATCACTGCCAAAAGTGACAAGAAAAGCATCTCACTTGGATGAGTAAGACCACCCTTTTATAATGGCCTGAACGCTTCCAATAATGCTTTCGATCGCTTCTTCTTAGCTTGGATCACCCTGAGCATCTAATACACACAGAGCCAATAAAATTGTATTTTGCTATACTCCTTTTTTTTAATCAGAGAAAGGAAATATGTGCTTAATAAAAAGACTATTTCAATAAGTATCACTTTATCTATCCCTCTTTTACTCATGCAGGGATGTTCTCATCAGATCTCATCACCGCCTGAGTTAAGTAAACCAGCTCAAGTCAAAGTCGAGGCGGTAAAAGAGTTCTATGAAGATAGGAATGTCAGTTCAGAGGTGCAGAACAACTGGCTTAGTTCGTTCGATGACGCGAGACTAGATGAGCTGGCTCATGAAGCACTTGAGAAAAACCCAAATCTTAGAGTAGCTTCTTTCAGTGTCGAACAAGCCGTGGCACAGACAAAGATAGCCAGTGCTGCACTTAAACCGACAGTCGGCTATAACGCTGGAGTCTCAGACACAAGTGCCGGTGGTGGCAGTAGTTCTGGAGGCATAGGGGCATCATGGCAGCCAGATGTCTGGGGAAGAGTCTCCGCCCAAGTCCAATCCACACGTTCGACGCAAAGAGCTGTTGAAGCCGATTATGCTTTTGCTAAACAGTCTTTAGTAGCTGAAGTCTCAAAAGCATGGTTCTTACTTATAGAATCGACTAAACAGGCTGGGCTTGCTTCTCAGATCGTCAAAGAGTACGAAGCCACCTTAGACATCGTACAAGTGAGATTTGAAGTCGGTCAGGTCCTGAGAAAAGATGTAGCGCAAGCAAGAGCGGATGTAAACTCGGCAAAAGACTCTCTGGTCCAAGCCCAAAATGCAGTAAAAAACAGTTCAAGAGCACTTGAGTCACTACTGGGTAGATATCCGGGTGCAAAACTCGTAACAGATATCTCACTGCCGGAACTTCCACTATTTCCAGCGACTGGCGTACCGGCTGACCTGCTACAAAGACGTCCAGACCTGATCTCAAAAGAGGAAGAGCTTCGTTCCGCTTTTTTTGCGACACAAGATGCTGAACTGGCAAGACTTCCGACATTCACACTTAGTGTCGGCGGCGGACTTAGTAATGTAAATAACTTCGTTGGTCTTCTCTCTGCAGGCATAACAGGCCCCATCTATACAGGTGGAGCTATAGAAGCAGAGATAGAAAAAGCAGATGCAGGACAGAAGAAGGCACTGGCAGCTTATGAAGCGACTATTCTTGATGTCTTTAAAGATGTAGAGACTTCGCTATCAAACGAAAAGGTCTTACAAGAGCGTTCTGAGATCTTGTCACTGGCTGTAGAGGATTACGCAAGTGCGTTAAAAGACACTAAAGTCCAGTATGAACTAGGAGAGATCGATCTGACTTTGGTCCAGATCCAACAAAGAAGACTTGATGCATCTCGCTCGACTGATTTGCATGTAAAGAGTCTTTTACTGCAAAACAGAGTCAATATGTACCTGGCTCTTGGCGGCGGCTTTGATACTGAAGACGCTGCTTCTGAAGTCCGACAAGCCATTAAAAAAGACAAAGATAGGGAGAGTGACAAATGATATATACAACGTCTGAATATATTGCACTAGGCATTTGGGTAGTAGTGATCATCACTTTAGTCTATGGCATCGTAGCCATACATGACATACCAGCTAAGATCGCTAAAAAGAGAGGTCATCCGCATCATGATGCCATCGAAGCCACAGGTTGGGTAAGTCTGTTCCTACTTCATGCGTTATGGCCATTCTTATGGATATGGGCGATGACGTACGATCCAAAAAAAGAGGCACAAAAGGTCTCCGATACAGATCTCTTAAAAGAAGAGCTTCAAACACTTAAAGATCGTATTTTAGTCTTAGAGACAAAAGAGAAGGCAGTCTAGATGGATCTGATACTTACATTAGGATATATAGCATTTGCTATGGGTGTGTTTAAAGTGTTTCGGATCCCAGTGACTTCTATGACGGTCACGACAGCTGCATTGGGTGGTGGATTTTTGATGGGTTGGATGTATATCGCGATGGCTTATTACCATCCATATACGCACAGTGCCAAGATCTATTTTGAGACAAGTATGATCGCCAATAATGTCAGAGGCAAGATCACTAAAGTCCATGTAGAAGATGAGACCCATATGAAAAAAGGCGACCCTATCTACGAGATAGACGCAAAACCATATTTGAGTTCTGTCAAAGATCTAAAAGCTCAACTCAAACTAGCAGACATCAGACTTTCTCAACAGCGTAAACTCTACAAAAGAAAAGCCGGGACACTCTATGAACTTGAAAAAAGGGAGCAGCTGGTATCTTCGCTAAAAGCAAGACTTTTAGAAGCAGAGTTTAACCTTGAGAACACGGTTGTAAGAGCCCCGGCAGATGGTCACATCGTACAGAACAGACTTACAGTGGGAACCATGGCTGGCGTTGCTAAGATGGCATCACTTGGCGCATTTATATTTGATGAAAAGCCTATGTATATTGCTGCATTTAGACCTAATGGTCTTCCAAGCATAAGTGTTGGAGCAGACGCGGAAGTCAACTTTCCAGCACTTCCGGGAAAAGTATTTAAAGCAAAAGTAGTAAAGATCTTCTCAGAAGTCGCAGAGGGTCAGATGTTGCCAAGTTATAACATGGTCAGTCTGAGTAAACACAGTGTTCAAGGCAGAGTACCCGTTCAATTAGAGATAATCGATGATATCTCCATGTACAACATCCCTAAAGGAAGTACATTTGGTGCAGCAGTCTTTTCTGATAACCTTCATATGTTGATAGAGCTAAGAAAAATACTTTTACGTCTATTTTCATGGAAAAACATCATAAACTTTGAACATGGTGCCAGCAACTAGTACCTAGGTCTAATAAGGAAGTATATGCACGGAAACATCCCAATAATCATCATCACCCTAGTAGTCTTAGGGTATGGATATTATTCAAAGTATTTGTCAGGTCTCAATATCTCAGGACCAATGGTCTTCACAGCCATTGGTATTCTTCTCTCTCCCATCGGTCTTGATCTATTAGAAGTAGATCTCAGCAATGAGATCATTACTATAGCTGCTGAGATCGCGCTAATAATAATCCTATTTTCTGATGCATCAAGTCTAAGATTAAAAAAACTCAGACTTGAGTGGGGAATCCCGTTTAGACTACTGTTCATAGGGCTTCCTATCACTATTCTTTTTGCAAGTCTAATGGCAATAGCTATCTTCCCAGAGGAGTTGACAACATACCTTGTACTCATGGCTTTACTCCTGGCACCAACAGATGCTGCCTTAGGAAAAGCTGTTGTCTCTGACAAGAAAGTCCCAGAAAAAATACGTGATAGCATCAACATAGAGAGCGGACTAAATGATGGCATAGTCTTTCCCATACTACTAGGTGTCCTTGCGCTAATAACCGTAGAGCAAGCTAATGCGAGTGATACGCATTGGGTGATGTATGTAGCGCAGCAAGTCATCTTTGGTGCTATAGTCGGTGCTATAGTCGGTTATGCGAACGCCAAGCTATCTATCAGCTCAATAGGTAAAGACAAAGTCGAGGCCGCATATAAGAACTTGATCCCTGTCGCTATTGCAATATTTGCTTATTATGCGGCGGAGTATTTTGGTGGAAATGGTTTCATAGCAGCTTTTTTTGCTGGTATGTTTTTAGGAAACTATAATGATGCACTAAGAGAGAATGTAGAGAATTTTGTTGAAAGCGAAAGTGAACTGCTGATCCTAATCAGTTTCATGGTCTTTGGACTTACTTTCATCCCCGCGACTATCGGTTTTTGGACTTTTGACGTTTTGCTTTATTCTGTACTTAGCCTGACGCTGCTGAGGATGCTCCCTGTAGCTATCAGCCTTATTGGGACAAAGCTAGATCTGGCAACTGTACTTTTCATAGGTTGGTTTGGACCAAGAGGGATAGCTTCCATCCTTTATGTTCTCATCGTTGTCAATGAAGTCATCTCTATAAAAACACATGAGACTGTTTACGCAGTCGTCACACTGACAATACTTTTGAGTGTCTTCTTACATGGTATAAGTGCAAAACCACTAGTCGCTCTTTATGGTAAAGATCATAAAGAGGTATAGAGAATCTTTAGGATTTCCGCTCTAGCCCTGTAGATGATCAGTTTTTTTCAACATAGACTTTAGTCCCTACCCAAGTAGCCCATAAAGTCATGACCCCATGTTCCAACTACATCCTTGGCAAAATAGATACAATTTTTTATAATCCATGCAATATTAACTTTCCATACGATATAATGTTAAATATAATTATTTATGACTAGATCACTCTCTAGGCCATAGTATTAAAAGGATACCTAATAGCATGAAAGAGTCTTTATTCACAATTGCATCAATATATATCTTGGCCGCTTTATTGACTTGGTCTAATACTCATCTCTTTAGTACTGAGTCCATATTATCATTGATCATCATATGGGTCCTCTTTGCGATGATCATAACTTCTGTTGTCTTGTTTGTAGCATCGCATCTTGTACACGATAATATCGAACATGACTTTGAGACTGATCACAGGACGCATCGACACGCATGAGACCTTAGTACATAAGGTCACTATATTGTCATTTGATACTGCTAGATCATCATCTTAGAGTCCTATGATGTTCTAGACTAAGCAAGACCTTTCCCTATCTTTTCTTTACTATTTTACGCTGAGCATCATCATGCCACGGCTATGTAGATCACACTCTTTATCATAACAGTCAAAAATACCCTTTTCGACATATCTCCTTTAGTTCTGTAGACATCTCACAACAGTACAGGAGGATTGTTCTGGTGATACATATTCCTCCATTATAGTTATTACTCCTGTTTTCCAGTCAGATGATTGCCAGAGAGACTTCAGTGTAAAAATATTCGTATATGACACATATGCTCTTAGATATGAGTAGAAATATTAAATATTTACTCTCATTACCAGAGTGTCTTGATAAATGCGCTGGCTTTACAAAAAGCTAAAAATAGCTCAGAGATCGAGAACATTGTCACGACAGGAAGGATCATCAATATTCTCTATCTGATACTGAATGGCCTGCTTGATTTACCGATCTTATATCTTAGTTCCTATATCATCCGTACCAAGACAGACACTATCGTCTTCTCAATGCTGTCCGTACAGAAGAGGACTGGGAAGCGTGGGTACTTTACATCCTTGAGGGTGTCAAGCAGACCGCACAAGAGAGTTTGAAGTTGATCGATGAGATCACGAAGCTCATCAAACAGACTAAGGACGAACTAAGAGAGAGACTGCCAAGACTATATTCGAAGGACCTGCTAGAGCTGCTGTTTAAACATCCCTATACAAAAATAGGTTTTTTAGTCGATGAACTAGGCTTGACACGTAAGACGGCAGGGCTGCACCTTAGGGCGATAGAAGAAGCTGGGATATTGAAGAGTATGAAGATGGGAAGAGATGTCTATTTTATCAATTATCGGCTTTTTGCATTACTGAAAGAAGGACCGAAAGGGAGCTAGAGTTATAGGAATCACCACCCCCTATTATCAAGATTTAAAAGACATTAAGGATTTTAAGTAGATCTATGTAAAACTACTAAAAATATGTCATTTTGTTAGTTTGAGGTAAGTCTTTTCTAGTAGCAGGATATTTTTAATGTCCTGCTATATATTGGATTTTCAGAAAAAAGGCATAGTTTGGGTATCAATAAATAGTTATGTACAAAGAAAGGAAAGTTTATAATGTCCGATGAAAGCATCAATAGATGGATCGAAAGGCCAATCAAAAAGCTCAGCCCTGAACAGCTTGAAGAACTTCTCGCAACTACAATAAGTAACGCCACAAACGAAGAATATGAAATTGAAATTCAAGCACTGGATTACAATCCATCAAATAGCACATCCTTGAATGATACAACGGAAATAAAAATTCGTATTACTAAAAAATGGGAAAGCCCATTTGATACTGAAGAAGAAAACATATAACAAGGCAGAGGAGCCAATCAAAAACTCGCGAACGGCTTTTTGATTGCTCATTTTAAACGTTATAAACCAAGGAAATCATAGAGAATGTCTCTGTACCACTATACGAATGCTCAAGCCGTTCAATCAATTTTAAAAAATAGAACATGCAAATGACGCCATTGAGTATATTCAAAGCTCATTAGGTGACTCAGTAAGTTTTGGTATTGATGAAGAACCAATTTATGTTTTTTCTTTGGGACAGGCGCGGGATTGTCTTAGTCAGTGGCGAGCATATGGTAGTTATGCTATAGAGTTTGATGAAAATTTTTTGCATGAATCTCTTAGCGTGTATGAATGTATATACAATCTTGATAAAAAACGTGAAATGTCAAAAGAAGCTTTGGTCGAATCTATAGAGAATATTTGCAAAGATATGACTAAACAGGAAGGATGCATTGGATCAGATAGCATTGATTCAATAATAAGTTT
>JADGEC010000084.1:14750-16057 GCA_016744575.1 Sulfurimonadaceae bacterium
GTTTAATTGAAAAAGCAGCGACCTTTAAACATGATGGTTTTATAGAGGAACGAGAAATGAGGGGTCTTGTCAACTCAGATAATAACGACATACAATATCGTATGAGAGAAAATATCCTAATACCCTATGTCGAAATTGAAATATCACTAGATTGCATTAAACGCATACATATTGGACCTATAAGAGATCAAGAGTTAGCGTATGCATCAATGTCCTCTTTTGTACGAGGAATTGAAAAAGAGTGGCAAGTTGAATCCAATAATATTGAATATTGGCTTGAAGTTGTGAAATCAGATATTCCCTATCGAGCAAGCTCATAATGCTTTATAACAAACCAAAGAAGACCAATCAAGAACCCGCAACCGGCTTTTTGATTGCTCATCTTAAACGTTAATCTCTACAATAAAAGGTCAAGTGTGAATATGTATGTTTTTAGAATTGCAAAAGGACATGAAGGTGGGTAGCCTGTCAATGATTATCCCATTGAGATGAAAGACAAAGAAGAAAGTATTAGATATAAACTTGCAAAGACAGACGAAGATATTATCCTCTACGAATGTAATAATTATATTGACTATCTACATCGTGAATTATGGCAATGCGGAAAGCTTCGTCAAGGATGGGGAATAGAAAACCTAGATTTAACTATTTACAAAAAAGATCAGACACAATGGATAGAAAATTATATTGTAGGTGCAAAAAAATATTGGGGTGTTGAAACTACTGATGACTACTGTCATGTTGCAATGGGAAGATACAATATACTCAAACATCTTACCGAAGCCAAAAAAGGTGATTTTATTTTTATCCCAAAACATTCATATGACAAACACCACGATGAAAGCTCCTTTACTGTTTGTGAACTCGTAGGTGCGTATTACTTTGATTTGGACGAGAAGTATAAAGATTTTGGACATGTTGTTATTGTAAAAAATCTTAAATCGTATAAATATTCTGATTCGACGTTGCTTCCTGGCGACTTTATTGGTTATCGCAAGGCTCTTGGTGAAATCAAAAAAGGTCATCAGCTATATGGAGATAAAAGGTTTAAAGACTTTATGCAAATCAACTATTCGATTGAAATCAAAGATTAACAACTCAATGGAGACTGATTAAAAAAATAGGGCTCAGGTTATTCCTATTCCTCAACATCCATTGCATATAAGACAGCCACTCCAGCTTGCTTTAATAGTCCAAAATCTTAGGGCCAGTCGCCACCTATGATTTCTGATAAAACTGCTACGATCAGTAACTGATGCATCTCAATATCAAGCCACCTTTTTCAATTGATGAGCATTGTAGTTCAC
>JADGEC010000196.1 GCA_016744575.1 Sulfurimonadaceae bacterium
AACACAGACTCTATTAACGGAGTCCTTGAAGCAGCTGCCGCAGTCAACTCACCGGTAGTCGTCCAGTTCTCTAACGGTGGAGCCTCGTTCTACGCGGGTAAAGCACTCAGCAATACTAATGAGAAAGCGGCGATCGCCGGTGCTGTTGCCGGTGCGCTTCATGTTCACAAGATGGCAGAGCTCTATGGCGTACCGGTCATCTTACATACTGACCATGCTGCCAAAAAACTGCTGCCATGGATCGATGGTCTTCTTGATGCAGGTGAAGACTTCTATGCCACACATGGAAGACCACTTTTCAGCTCGCATATGCTTGACCTCTCTGAAGAGCCGATAGAAGAGAACATCGCCACTTGTGCACAATACCTTAAACGTATGAGTAAGATCGGGATGACTGTCGAGATCGAACTCGGTGTGACCGGCGGTGAAGAAGATGGCGTCGACAATACGAACATCGATAATTCACTACTCTATACGCAGCCTGAAGAGGTCGCATATGCTTATGAAGAGTTGAGTAAAGTAAGTAAACGCTTTACTGTCGCAGCCTCTTTTGGAAATGTCCATGGTGTCTATAAGCCGGGTAATGTCGTCCTCACTCCAAAGATCTTGAAAAACTCACAAGAGCATATCCAGAAGAAACATAACACCAATGCAGACCCAGTCGACTTTGTCTTCCACGGTGGTTCAGGATCTACACTTGAAGAGATCCGTGAAGCTATCGGTTATGGTGTCATCAAGATGAACATCGACACTGACACACAATGGGCTACCTGGGATGGTGTCCGAACTTACGAAGCAAAACATCACGAGTATCTTCAAGGTCAGATAGGTAATCCAGATGGTGATGATGTCCCAAATAAGAAGTACTATGATCCTCGTAAATGGCTACGCGCCGGTCAAACATCGTTCGTAGACCGTATCAAAGTCGCATTCAGTGATCTTAACGCGATCGACAGAAACTAAGACATCCCTTTATAGACATAGCGCTCTAGCATCGTCTCATTGCCGATGATGCCACCGCTATGTACATAGAGGATATCACCCTCTAGACTCTCCATATTTTCCAGTAAGACCAGCCACATCTTCGTCCCATAGAGCAGATCAAACTCAAGACCACTTTGCTTTAACTCCCGATAGAGCTTCAAGAACTCAGCATAGGGTTTTCCAAAATGGTATTTTTTCTCGCTTTGCAAGAGCTGTAGGTTTTCAGGATGACTCCCCAGTCTTGCCAGTTGTGTCAGCAGATATGCACTGTCACCGATGACCGGCGTCGTTACAATAGTATGCTCAGGCAGAGCTTGAGCCAGATAGTATGCTGTCGTACCTGTCCCAGAAGGTGTTACGATAGTAAGCGATGTATGTCGGTTCTCTTTTTTCCACGCTCTTATCTCATCAGCCAACACTTCAACACCTTGTTGTGCCAAAGGGTCAGCACCACCTTGCGAGACAAGCAGTGTCGTTGACTCTGACTCTTTTGATCGCAGTAAAGCTATCTCAGCATCATAATCTGCTGGAGAGACCTCATGAAGCTTCATACCAAGCTCCATTGCCATCTTCAGGTTTCCTGTGACATCACGCTTCACACTCGAGGGTATTGTCTTCGCTGTATAGTGAAACTCCCATCCCTTTTGATGACATAGTGCGGCAATAGAGAGCATGGCGTTTGACTGTATGCCACCATAGGAGAGGATCTTAGTATAGTCTTGGGGAGCTGTCTGTAAAAGGGTATAGAGTTTTCTGTATTTGTTACCGCTGAGCAGCGGATCGATAGTATCGTCGCGTTTGACGTAGAAGTCTCTGCCTCGAAACAAAAAAGTCTCGATAGCAGAGGGTGAAAGCTTCAACTGACTACCTTATGAGATGGTAGCAGTATCTTTCAATGCCTTCATCTTGATCTCCATGTCTTTTTTAAACTTCTCTATCTTAAGACGTTGATCGACAAAACTTTTGACTTCTTCAAAAGAGAGCTGTTTACCTGTCTTCTTCTCTTCAAGATAGATGATGTGATAACCAAACTGACTCTTGACCGGTGTCATAGTGATAGTCCCTACGTCCATCTTAAAGACGACATCATTGAACGCCGGTACCATCTGGCCTTGTGGAAAGAAACCGAGATCGCCACCTTTTGGGCCACTTGGTCCTGTTGACTCAGTCTTGGCCAACTCGATGAACTTCTCTTTAAGTGCATTGCCTTTAAGTGCCTTTAGCTTACCGATAAGGTCTTTTGCCTGTGTCTCTGTCTTGAGCAGGATATGACGGGCATGGACCTTCTCTTTTTCGATGAACTCCTGTGGGTTTGCATCAAAATAGGCTTTTACCTCTTTTTCGCTGACCGTGACTTTCTCGAATTGCTGTTTTTCCCATACTTTAGCAGCCAGTTGTCTGTCGATGCGCTCCATCATGGCATTGCGCTCATCGATATACTCTTTGCTTTTAAGCACACCACTCTTCTTGGCATCCTGATAGACGAGTTCCTGTGTGATAAGACCATCCGTGATACGTTTACGCAGCTCATCTTGTTTCTCTTTTGGAAGCTGGTTGAAACGTCCCTGTGTCCCTTCCATCAAGACTCGATTGATCTCTTCATCACTGATCGCTTTTCCATTGACTGTCACTACTGTCGCAGCATATGTCATCGATGTGAACAATGCTGTAAGTGCCATTGCCTTAAGTGTTGTATTCATTCTTATCCTTGATTAAATATGGGATACCAAGTATCAGGCATCATCCTAAGATCGCTAAAAGTGATCTGTACTAGGCAACATCTGCTACATCATCCAGATCTGTTGTGTCGTATTCTATGTCAAGATAATTAACAGTTATTAAACTAAAATCTGACCTCCAGATCATTGCTACTAAAATATTCAAGACATAGTGACAATGACAGACAATCTGCTAAAATACACCCATGAGAAAAGCAACACGAAAAGAGATAGAAGTCATCAAGACAAGACTTGTAGAAAAATACAAAGATGCCGTGACAGAACTCGACTACCGTAATATCTATGAACTTGTCATCGCCGTCGCACTATCGGCACAATGTACAGACAAACGCGTCAACATCATCACACCGGAACTTTTTGAGAAGTATCAAGATGTCTATAGCCTCTCCAATGCAGAGCTCGATGATGTCAAGGCCATCATCCAGAGCTGTTCGTTCTTTAACAACAAAGCAAAGAACATCATCAAGATGGCGCAGCGAGTCGTTGAAGTCTACAACGGTGAAGTACCACAGAACGAAAAAGACCTCATCACCCTTGCCGGAGTCGGACAGAAGACTGCCCATGTGGTCATGATAGAGTACACGGGAGCTAACCTGATGGCCGTTGACACCCACGTCTTTCGAGTCGCGCACAGACTGGGCCTTAGTGATGATACTACAGCGACTAAGACAGAAG
>JADGEC010000085.1 GCA_016744575.1 Sulfurimonadaceae bacterium
TTATAACTCATTAATCATTAAAAGATTTTATAATGTTTTTTATTATTTATATTTGGCTTTATCTTCACGATCCAGATGTGCATAAGGAGGCAGCGTCTTTAGGCGCATATCGACGATAGCCTGACCTATGGTAAAGTGATAAAGTATCTGAAAACGGTTCTCACTCAGACCAAGAAGACGATGCATGACATCGTCGAGATAACAGCCGATCCCTGTAGCACTAAGTCCCAGTGCTGTCGCTTCGACGTAAAGCTGTTGCCCGATGGCACCACACTCCCAGTAGAGCTCTTTATAGCGTTGTGCACCAAAGGACTCTATCTGTGGTCGGAACTCACTGAGCATACCAAGTGAGAAGGCACTGTCACTGGCGATATCCTGAGCGCAGGAGATGAAATTGGCCTGATTTCTGAGATCGCCCTGCTCAAGTAGGTAGAGATCTGGCTCGATCTCCTGCCAGATAAAGCTGTCCATCATCTCTTTTTTGAGCTCTTCAAGATGTCTTTTATTACGTAGTAGAAGATAGAGCCCTTGGGGAAGCTCCTCGACAGCATGGATGAAAAGTACAAGATCAGTAGCAGGTTCGATCGCCTCGAGTGGGCCAGAGATACTGGCCATCAAACGCAAGAAGGCATCTTTGGTAATAGAGGCGCGTCCGGAGTCCATCGCTTGGGCACTGCGCCGTTTGCGAAGCAAACTCATGGCACTGTTCTTGTTATCTCTGGCAGTCGCAGGTGCTCTCTCTATAGACTGGTGTGTGACAGGATCGACATGTGTGGCCCGTTCTATCAGTTCGATCGCTTCCCAGTAGTGATGGCCATGGCTGAGTTTGTTAGCTTTGCCTGTGAACGCCTTTGGGATGTCGTTTAGAAGCTGTGAGAGATCGACCTTCGCTACTAGTCGAGGAGCGATGAGTAAAAGCATATCGCTGACCTCTTTCTCATCTTTGAGATAACGTGTTTCCTGATCGAGTCCAAGAAGCCGGTCAAGATCGCCGATACTGACGGTATTGATGCGTTGAGTCGTCCAGTTTGCTATCTTTGCACTAAGTGCGATGGCCTGCTGGGCATGTCCGGCATCAAGTTGGGTATAGCGAAAAGCGCGTTCGCCATATTTCCACACTTCTCGCCAGAGGATAGAGCTGATACCCAGAAGTAGGCTGCCTTTTGGTAAGGTATCCCAGAACGTAGTCTCAAAGGTGGCTAGTATCTCAAGAGAGTGCTCTTTAGGAGCATAGTGGGCTATGACACTTTGTTTAGAGATCCCATTGATGGGAGGGAGAATGAGTGTGGCTTCAGTGGGATGAAGATTACCGCTTGAAGCATTACATCGTAAGGCCCAGCTATCACTGCCGATACTTTTCCAGGCTGCAAGACCAAGGGAGTACTGAAGTAGTTGTGCGATAGTGTCGATACTTGATGGTTCGACTTTACGAGTCTCATCAAATAGTTCAGCATAGGTAGGTGAGCTGTTCTCTTCGATAAGCGGTAGAGCGATAAGCTCAGCTCCTGCATAACGACGAAATGGGTCAGGCTGTATGGACCAGTCCATACTCCCTCGTGAAGCAGCGTAACGTTTGGGGTGGTGTTTGGTACGATCGTGGTACTCATAGACGATTTGTGTTGTGTTCATTTGGCAATCTTACCGAACTGCTGTAAAATAGCCCTTTTAAAGTGAACAAGATAAAAACATTAAGGTATATCGTGCGGCTCATACTCCTTTTTTTACCACTGCTCTTGATGGCTCAGATGCTAGAGGTCGGTGATAAGGTCACTCCTATGACACTTGATGACCAATTCGATAGACCCTATACTATTGGCCAAGAGCAGACTTGGGTGATCACATGGGATAAGATGACGACCCGTCATGCTAATGACTTCTTCGCAAAGCAACTGCCCGATGAGAGCATAAAGGAGAGAGTGATGATAGTGGATGTCTCACAGACACCTGAGGGGATCTTGCAGATGTTCGTACTTCCGAGGATGCGCAGCCATGAGCATCCTATATTGCTTAGTCATGATGCTAAGTACAACATCACGCTACCTTATAAAGAGGCGCATATCACGGTGCTGCACTTAGATGATGCTCAGATAAAGCGTATTGATTTTGCTGAAGATGAGTCTGCACTGGCTGGGATATTAAGACCATGAGTAGCATGACATTAGCTCAGTACCTTGATATCAGTTGGTTGCTTGAGAACGAGTTTAAAGCACAAGATCGTGAGCAGAACAGGGGTGATGGTCTAGCGAGTGAGAGTCTGAAAACACGCCCGATAGAGCAGCTACAGTGGTGGATGCGGAAGTACCATCATCGTATCCAGACGAGTCATTCGAAAGTCATTGACGAGATGCTACGTTATATGCTCTGGACTATCATCCTTGTCATGTTCATCATCGGTATGGGCACGGGTAGGGCGATGCTGGAGTATGGTGGTGGTGACCTGGTGAACATAGTCGGCTTCTTTGTCGTGCTGATCATCGTGCCGTTGCTCTTCTCTCTTATGAGTCTGCTCTTTTTGTTAAAAGCACTCTTTTTTGAGACAGAGCGTACTCACCTACCACTTCCCGTCAAACTCCTGTTTGATCTTTTTGGCAAGTTCTCTTCTGAGATGAGAGAGGGGATCGAGACACTCTATAAGCATGAACGTATCATGCAGAGTCTTGCCGTCAAACTATTACAATACGGTTCTATCTCATTATCATTTGGGGCTCTTTTAGCTTTGATGGTCACTATTACCACGCAAGACATCGCTTTTGGCTGGAACACGACGCTGGATATCTCTTCGGAGACTCTTCATCAGTTCATCGTAGTGATAGCACTGCCCTGGAGTATGCTTTTTCCTGATGCAGTGCCCTCGATGGAGCTTATTACACTTAGTCACCATTTTCGTCTTGGTAACGAGATAGCACCTGAACTTATTGCGCAGGCGAAGACTTTGGGAAGCTGGTGGAAGTTTCTGGCACTTTCACTCTTGGTATGGGGTGTGTCGGTACGTATCATCTTAGCGCTGTTAGCCCGTTATCGATATGAGAAGGTCCTTCAGACATCACTGTTGAGAGATCATGATGCATCACTGCTGCTAAGTTATATGAACGAGAGCCTGATCACGACTAGCTCACCCGAAGAACACTCAGAAGTAGATGACATCGTAGACGCTTCGTTGGAAGCTCTACCAACAGGACTTGCTACCGATACCGTTGTAGGTTGGAATCTCGATAAAGATGTCTTGATGAAGATATTGGAAACCAGAGGTATCATGGCTGATGCTATCTTCTCTGCTGGTGGGAAGAACACACTTGAAGAGGATGATGCGATCATAGAGAAGGTCGGTGACACGGTGATCGTCATAGTAAAAGCATGGGAGCCTCCGATGCGTGAGTTTCTTGATCTGCTTAGAGATATGAAAGCCAAGAGGGTCTCAGTCTTTCCCATAGGAAGTGCGGAACTAGGTCACCGAGCACGAAGCAGTGACATAGATATCTGGAAGATGAAGATATCATCACTGCATCTAAACAACATAGGGATCAGCCGTGAAGCACTCTGAATACCCATCATTCGCCCTGGTAGGGCATCCCAATAAAGGTAAAAGCAGCATAGTCTCGACACTTGCCTATGATGACAGTGTAGCCATCTCTTCGACACCGGGTGAGACCAGGCAGACGAGAGAGTTCCCACTTCGCATCGATGGTAAGACAGAGTACCGGCTCTTTGATACTCCCGGTTTTCAGAGTCCACGTAGAGTCCTACAGTGGTTGAGACAGCATGAGACGACCTCGAGCAGGCATGCTGAGACACTGCAAGCGTTCATCGATGAGAACAGAGATGATGAACGCTTTAAAGATGAGGTAGAGTTGTTAAGTCCGATAATGGATGGGGCTTGCATCATCTATGTGGTAGACGGCTCAAAACCTTACAGCGAAGAGTATGAGTCTGAGATGGAGATCTTGCGCTGGAGTGGTCGCCCCTCTATCGCATTGATAAACAGTATCGATGAGGCAGATCATAGTACTGCGTGGAAAGCTGCGCTGAACCAGCACTTCAAGATGGTACGGATGTTTGATCCTATGGCGGTTACCTTTGGGAACAAGGTCGATCTGCTTGAGGCACTCTCACATCTTGATGAGACCTGGACATCGATGCTAAGGTCATCGATAGTGGTCTTAAAGAAGTACCATGCTCAGCTTATTGCAGATACTGCCATGCTGATCACAGAGAACATCTACCGGTCTATCACCTATAAAAAGCTCTCTTCACCTTTTGAGAAGGTGATAGATGAACAGAGTGAAGAGCGACTCTCCAAAGCGTATATAGATGAGTTGATGGACTTTGAGACGACGACGCAAAAAGAGATCGAGCGTTTGTGGGGACATCGAAGGCTGGTGACGATCCGTGAGGATGAGGACTTCCATACCGTAGAACTCTTCTCGGAGGAGAGTCGAAAGCTCTTTGGCCTCTCCAGAAGTTCATTAGCAGTCGTAGGTGCAGCAGTCGGTGCTACTGCCGGTGGCGGTGTCGGACTCTTTGTCATCCCGATCGATGGAGGTGTGACGACATTTTTGGGAGCTTCACTTGGTGCGGTGGCTGGTGCGGCCAGTGGCTTGTTTGGGTATGGGAAATATCTTAACATCGTGACGCTAGGTGGGATGTTCGAGACTAAGAGGATGCAGATCGGTCCGATGAAGGATGAGAACTTTCCTTTTGTATTGCTCTCACGAAGCATGCATCATGCCATCGTCATTGCCAACAGATCACATGCAAAACGAGATAAGGTCGATCTTCAAGAGCACAGTGCGGAACAGCTGTTTGATACTGACGTAAAAAAGAAGCTGGCCAGACTTAATCTGAACCTTAGAAAACAAAAAAACATAGAAGAAAGTAAGAGGGAATATAGGGGACTCTTGGAAAAGAGCATCGAAAATAGAGTGTTATAGTCTATAACTATAATTTATATAAAATGATACTATTTTTTGATATTATATAAGAATATCTTTTATTTCTGATTAATGATATTTAGCATATAATCGCACTTCATGAATCTAACACTAGCCATTATTCTTATCATCACTATCCTAAGTATCTTTAACTTCTTTAACCAGCGTCAGTACATATTTGACAGGCGAAAGAAAAAGAGCGGCCCTACTTTGGACTATTATGATCTTACCGAAGAGAACGAGCTTAATGAGATGGCATCCTTTAGCAGTCGCGGTTACGCGATAAGCAGTATGCCAGATCGTCGACAAAAATAGCAAACACTTTCTACTTTTTCTAATAACGACTCTTATCCCTCTATAGACATATCGGACTTACTGTTCTTTTGCTCACTATTAAAGAGCTCTTTCTGCCCTTTATGTTCAATGATGAGACCTGCTCTCTACTTCTAAAAGACCAACATGCTTCTGCTTTAAAGGGGAGAGTGTCTGTTTTAAGATAAGTGTGATGTTTCCTCTCCCCGGTAGAGGAGAAGTAGTGACGATGTCTTAGAAGAGTTTTTTAAAGAGTCGGTCAAGCTGTTTAGTCGCCTCTTTTTCAAGTATCTTTCCGGCGTCAAGCTTGACATCGGGCTGATCGACACTGCCTTTGATGGTGACACTAAGTGGGTTATTATTGGCGGTGATATCGAGTTTGGCTTTGACCTGTTTGGTCTTGGAATTTAGTCTTACCCGTTTGCCGGTGATAGAGGCCTTGTTGGAACGCAGATCGATGTCGGTATAGATCAGCTCTTTATTGATCTGGCTTTTAAGTGTCCCAGTAAACTTCTCTTTATAGAGGTTGAGGTTACCGAACTGTTTGACAAGGTCAAGCATCTCGTTTTGCGTAAACCGTCCTTTGCTCAGCTTCGCATCGAACTTCCCTTTTTGTGCCAGAAGGTCATAATCAAGCACACCGTTGAGTGAGGACTTGAAGACCTCTGGATAGATCAGCATATGTAGGGTGTCGAGTGTCTGTATATTAGTAAGATCTGCATGGAAGTC
Source organism: Sulfurimonadaceae bacterium (assembly GCA_016744575.1). Taxonomy (GTDB): domain Bacteria; phylum Campylobacterota; class Campylobacteria; order Campylobacterales; family Sulfurimonadaceae; genus BB26. The sequence goes on from JADGEC010000085.1 coordinate 5,970, forward strand.
GTCATCATACAGTTTGGCATCGAGTGTGCCGCCTAGTGTTTTGGAGTGTGCTTTAAGCGTGAGATGTTCATCTTGTTTGAACGTACCCGTGACAAGCATACTCCCTTTGAGGTGGCGCTCGGTAGCAAAATAGAGCTTGTCGAGATTGTGGACCTTTGCTTTGTAATCACTGGTCGTGACACCCTTAGCAAGGTCGACTCGTGCTTTTTTGACAGTGATATCTGCCAGCGTCGAGACGATATTTGCTTTGGTATCGATAAGATCGCCCTTTAGAGAGGTCTCGGTCTTACCGCGAAAGGTCACTTTTGGCATCGGTTTGAGTTTGAACTCTTTAGCGACAGTCCTGCCATTGACCGTTCCATGGCTGATAAGTGAGACGATGTTTCCTTCAAGTTCACCCGGCTTGGCATTAGGGATGGAGACATCCACATCAATAAGTGCGTTGGCATAATCAGGTTGTGTGACCATATAGAGCAGATTCCTCAACTGCAGACGTTTGACCTTGGCCTGGATGCTTTGGGGCGTGAACTCTGCTAGTTTAACGACAAAACTGGTGTCACTTTTGGCAACATTACTCTGTCCTAATAGAGTAAGCAGTTCTTTATCACCCTTGGCGCTTCCATCGAGTTGCAGCTCTCCACGTAGTGGTGCATTAGTGATGGGTTTTAACAGTTCAAGTCGGGCGATGGAGAGATGGTACTCTAGATCAAGACCAGCTGTCTTTGGGATGATGATCCCGGCTGAGTCTATATCTGCCAGATTGGAGGCGAAAAGTGTAGTATAGTCTATACTCTCGCCATTAAGAGCAGCGTCAAGGTCGTAGCTAAACTTGGTACGAGGTAGGGTGATATCGTAGACCTTTTTCATCACTGCAGTGTTGACGAGACCTCTGCTGATCTGGACCTTGGCATCTCCTCTAAGATCATCAGGGTCAAGACTGTTCAGTGTCAGTTCGATATCAAGGTCCCCCGATGCATAGTCAGGTTCACCGGCCATATAAAGCAACTTGGAGACTTTTGCTTTCTCTATGGTGGCCATCACTTTTTGTGGAGCGAACTCCGTGAGTAGGACATCATATTCTGTCTTACTCTCAGCTATATTGGAATCTCCCACTATTCGCATCTCTTTTTTATCGCCTTTGACACTTCCACTTGTCGCAAACGGTCCGCGTAGAGGTGCGTTGGTAAGTGGTTTAAAGAGTGCCAACTCTTTTATGTTTAGCACATAGGTGATGTCGGTATCGAGTGGATCAGGTGTCACGACTCCGGTCGAGAAAAGGTAGGCGAGGTTAGAGGTGAGCTTTTCTGTATAGTGGATCTTACTCCCCTCCAGACGACTCTCAAGTTCCATCGTATAAGTAGTCTCTGGGATGGTAAGGTTAAAGTCCTCTTGCATCAGTTGGGTATTGACGACACCCTGAAGCATCGTCATAGTGACGTTACCGTCCATCGCTTTTGGGTCTATGTCTTTGAAGTCGACATCGAGTGAAAGGTCGGCACTGCTGTAGGGCTTCTGTCCCACCATCGCCAGCAGACTATCGACCTGTGCGTCCGTTATTTGTGCTTTGATGCTTGAAGGGGAGAAGTCAGTGAGGACGATATCATAGGCTGTCTTACTCTCTGCGACATCACTCTTTCCAATGATGTTTAGTGACTTGATGTCACCCTTTACTGTACCGTCAGTGTATAGTCTTCCATACAAAGCGGTCTCCGTCAAGGGCTGGAGCTCGTTTAGCTCATCAGCTTTGACATCATAGATGACATCAAGACTCTGATCTAAAAGTGAGTAGTCTCCAGAAGCATGTAGATGGTTGTTCTCACTAAGCTGGAGGTCGATAGCAAAATTGCTGCTGCTGAGCTCAAATCTCTTAAGCGTTGTCTTTAGCGGTATGGCAGCATTGATGCGGCTCTCTATCATAGGAGCGACGATGCTGTTGCCCGGTGAGGTGAAAAGCAGGATGTAGACAGCGGCTAAAACGGTGATTAGCAGACCAAAGACGATCGCGATCCATTTCATGTGATGACCTTTTATGTTAGGTGTGGGTAGTTGTCAAAGTGTGTCCAGACCTTTTTTTGCAGACGGTCTTGACAATTGTTAGTTATTGTTCCCATTATAGCAAAAAGGCTTGAAAGTTCGTAAATAAGGTACTCCTGGCTCGTTATGAGCGTATGTGACTAAGGTATCCTTAGTTATATTAGTTAAGGCATACTTGACATTGTCTGACTCAATGATGTATAATACACTCAGTTTTCAGAAAAGGAGTCGTTTAAAAGCATGGCTAACGAAGAAGATAAAAAGATCCAAGAGGACCTTACAGAGGCCGAGGAGATCATCGAACAGATGGTCGAGGAAGAAGCTGAGGAAGTCCAGGACGAGATGGAGATCTTACAAGCTGAAGTGACCGCATTAAAAGACAAGTATGCACGTGTGCACGCTGATTTTGAGAATATCAAAAAACGTCTTGAACGTGAGAAATATCAGTCTTTGGAGTATGCACAGGAGAAGTTGGCGAAAGACCTTATCCCTGTAGTAGACTCTTTAGGAATGGCGATAGAAGCTACTAAGACAGAGGCAGATGCCGCAGAGCTTCTTGAGAAGTTGACTGAAGGTGTAGAGCTGACGATGAAGCAGTTCCTCACTACTTTGGAAAAGCATGGCATCACTCAGGTCAGTGATGATGAGCCGTTTGATCCAAATGTCCATCACGCAGTACAGAAGATGGACAGTGATGATCACGAAAGTGGTGAGATCGTGACGACTTTTCAAAAAGGTTACCGCTATAAAGAGCGTACCTTGCGTGATGCGATGGTAGTCATCGCAAATTAAGACCTGCTATTTAGAGCAGTCTTTTAAAAATATAAAACAAATAAGGAATTTTAATGAGCAAAGTAATCGGTATTGACTTAGGAACGACAAACTCTTGTGTGGCAGTCTATGAAGGCGGCGAAGCGAAGATCATCCCAAATAAAGAGGGAAAGAACACTACACCATCTGTCGTAGCGTTCACAGATAAAGGTGAGACGCTAGTCGGCGATCCTGCTAAACGTCAAGCTATCACTAACCCAGATAAGACTATCTACTCGGTCAAGCGTATCATGGGTCTGATGATGAACGAAGAGAACGCTAAAGAAGCTCACGATAAAGTCACGTACAAGATCGTTGACAAGAATGGTATGGCGGCTGTCGATGTAGCTGGTAAGGTCTATACACCTCAAGAAGTATCTGCGAAGATCCTTAGTAAACTAAAAGAAGATGCAGAAGCATACCTTGGTTCTGAAGTGACTGATGCAGTCATCACAGTCCCAGCGTATTTCAATGATGCACAGCGTAAAGCGACTAAAGAAGCGGGTACTATCGCAGGTCTGAACGTCCTTCGTATCATCAATGAGCCGACTGCATCTGCACTTGCTTATGGTCTTGAGAGTAAAAGTGATGAGACAGTCGTTGTCTACGACCTTGGTGGTGGTACGTTCGACGTCACTGCACTTGAGATATCTGATGGTACTTTTGAAGTACTCTCTACTGATGGTAATGCGTTCCTCGGTGGTGACGACTTTGATAATAAGATCGTCGACTTCCTTGCTGACTCGTTCAAATCAGATTACGGTATCGATCTAAAAGTAGACAAGATGGCTCACCAGCGTCTTAAAGATGCAGCTGAGAATGCGAAAAAAGAGCTCTCTTCAGCGACTGAGACAGAGATCAACCTTCCATTTATCACTGCTGATGCAACAGGTCCTAAACACCTTGTCGTCAAGTTGACTCGTGCGAAGTTTGAAGGCATGGTCGAAAGCCTTGTAGCTGAGACGATCGATCACATCGAGACTGCACTTAAAGATGCTGACCTTAGTAAAGGTGAGATCAAAGAGGTCATCATGGTCGGTGGTTCTATTCGTGTCCCACTGGTACAAGAGCGTGTATCTGCCGAGTTTAACGGTAAAGAGCTGAACAAGAGTGTCAATCCGGATGAGGTCGTCGCAGCTGGTGCCGCTATCCAGGGTGGTGTACTTCGTGGAGATGTCAAAGATGTCCTTCTTCTTGATGTCACACCACTTTCACTCGGTATCGAGACACTTGGTGGCGTCGCTACTAAGATCATTGAAAAAGGTACGACTATCCCAGTCAAGAAGTCTCAGGTCTTCTCAACAGCTGAAGACAATCAGCCGGCAGTAAGCATCTCTGTTGTCCAGGGTGAGCGTGAGTTTGCAAAAGACAACAAGTCACTGGGTCTGTTCGAGCTTACAGGTATCCCATCTGCTCCACGCGGTGTACCTCAGATCGAAGTCACATTTGACATCGATGCCAATGGTATCCTGACAGTATCTGCACAGGACAAAGGTACCGGTAAATCACAAGAGATCAAGATCACTGGTTCGTCAGGACTAAGTGAAGAAGAGATCAACCAGATGGTCCAAGATGCTGAGAAGAACAAAGCTGAAGATGAGAAGCGTAAAGAGATGGTAGACCTACGCAATCAGGCTGACGCACTTGTAGCACAGACTGAGAAGACACTGACTGAAGCTGGCGAGAACGTCGCAGCAGATGAGAAAGCCACGATCGAAGCGGCGATCGCAGATCTTAAAGAGATACTCAAAGATGAGAGTGCGACTAAAGAGCAGATCGAAGAGAAGGTCAAAGTCTTGACAGAAGCAAGTCACAAGATGGCTGAGCAGATGTACAAGAAAGAGGGCCAGGAAGGCGAAGCAGCACCAAAAGATGCTAAAAAAGCTGATGACGATGTCATCGACGCTGAGATAGAGTAGTCAACCACACTAATATCGCACCTTTAGGTGCGGTACTTTTCATATCAGTTCATCTAAACAGTGTGTTCAAACACTCTTTACATAAATTGATACAACGCAGGGAGCCTTGTAAAACGCTTTAGATACAAGTGTCTGCCTTAAGACGTATCTAGGCTGCTGCGTAAAGCTCTTTCTCTCGTACGATAAGTATATCAGCTAAAAAGAAATAGGCCTCTTTCCATGCTTCTATGACATCATCAGTAGCCGCATCACCAAGTACCTCTTTGATGGCTTGTAGAAGTGAGACACCTACCATAGGATAGTGTTCAGGCTTTACCTTTGTCGCTACATGTGTTTGTGCCATCTTCTCAATAGCCTTCTTCAAGACAGAGAGGTCGTCGATGTTTGCTGCGTAAGCTGCGACGGCTATAGCGAGTTTTTTGTGTTGATCGCCAGAAGCATCTTTAAACAGCTCTTTTGCCTCCGGATAGTCTTTAAAGAGTATTTCATACATCTTTGTAGTTATGGCTTCACCGTTCTGTGCTACTGGCTTGGCAGTAGCTTTTACTATCTTGATACTTTTTTCTGATAGACCCATCTTTATTATTCCTTAGTGTTCATAGTCTCTTACTTTACATATAGCGATCTAACAGAAAAGTCAGATGTAGCGATTAGAAACAGTTCATAGACAAAAGTAGTTATTATTAAAAGTCGATGATGACATCAACTATATAGTCAGTGCTGTATTGACTCTGTTGGAAAAAGTAGTATATGGGTTCTGAACTGGTGTGAGAAGGGAGAGTAAAGTCATATGCTGAAAGACTCAGCATATATACTTAGACGATCAAAGACTGCTAATATATTTAGCTAGAGCGACGATCTCCTTGGAGGAAAGACCAGAAGTCGAGTTTTTCATCACTTGACTCTCTTTATGGATAGTATAAGCTTGATCTCTATCATCCTGGTCTCTGTAGGCTCTTATGACCAGTGCCAGTTTTACAGCATCCTTACCAGCGATCTGCGCTGATTTTTGTAAAGCACTGTCCAAACCATTCGCACCGTGACACATCGCACAATGTTGATTATAAAGCTTGGCACCATCTATTGGCTGAAACCCGCCTGTCTTGCCTTCTGGCACACTATCAGCTGCGATCAGAGTAACACTCGCAAGTAGTAAAGAAAGAATGATCTTTTTCATTTTAAAACCTTGTCGAAATTATATTTACTTATTATAAGCATAGAATCTTAAATCAACTAAAAAAATAGAGGAAAAGATATACGCTGAAAATCCAGCATATATACTTTTAAATGTCTATTTTAGACCGTTGACATACTCAGCAACAGCGTCGATCTCATCCCAAGAGAGGTCAGCAGTCGCACTTTTCATCAATGCACCTAGTCCATACTTACTATAAGGAGTCTCAGCGTCTCTGTAAGCTCTAAGATCTTTTACTAGTGACTCTTTAGCCATTCCGGCGATCACGATCTTTTTGCCTTTGATCTTATCCTCATAGACATGATCCATGACCAGACCATTGTCACCGTGACATGATGCACACTGTTTCTGATATATCAGATCAGCTTGTGGTGGCAACAATAGACCTGGTTTGTATACCGCTCTACTATTATCTGTATCTGCTGCAACTAGACTAACACTTGCAAGTACCATAGAAAGAATAATTTTTTTCATCTTAAAACCTCTAGATCTCTAAATATTTGGGTTCATTATAATCATTGAAATATTAAATTAACTAAAAAACATCTTACTATCGGAAATTTTGTATTATGTGTTACTTTTTTCGTGCATAGATCGAACTCCTTTTAGGCTTTATTTGCTTATTACAGCGAATATGAGTGATAAAAGTGTGAGTGGACATCAGATCGATGACATGCGTTTCATGTGCTTCATAGCCCTGTGTAAGGTACTTTTATATATAAAAAGAGCTCAGCTTTAGTAGTTAGTGTGGATATTTCAATTCAATATTTAGATGACATATAGAAAAAAAGGAGAGCACTGGTGTAGTGATATCTCCTCACAATACAAGATGTATGAAAGAGGACTATTTAAACAGACTTTTTGAATTCGACGTTATAATCTTGCAGTTTTTGCATATATATTATGATAGAAAAGACCCTAGACAAAGCATCAATAGCTATTGAAGAGTACAAGTAGGACGTTAAGAAGACGCGATCGATGAGATAGATTTTTTATCTGTAAAAGTAGATAAGATCTATTGAGCGAAGAAGTAGAGACAAATGATGAGGAGTCACATTGCCTGAAGAGATAGAGAACAAGAGATCCCGGTTACATGAAGAACTAAAAAACTATATAAGAGGAAAGAGTGAGTTCTCACCTTACTACCCTGGTATGAGTATTTTGTCATCGACTCTTTACAAAGAGCAGCTAAAAGAGCTCATAAGAGTCTTAGAAGAGGAAGACCCAGCAAATGCGAAAAGTTTCGAGATGTATCTGGAGACCATTATAATCAACATGCAGACTAAGGCTAAAAAGTATAAGCCATCTGTCTATTTTGATGATGAGAATGTAAAGGATATAGATCATCAAGGGCTTACAATACCATTTTATTTTGATGAGAAGAGAGCAGTCTATGTCCTTTTGGGCATAGTGGAGTCGCATAAAGACTCATGATAAATAGGTTTTTGGCTATAGAGTCTATATTAGTCTAAATATGACGATGATTTACATTAATGAGTGAAGAAATGTAATATATCATCGTAATTTAGTTTTTTATTTTTGTTTAAAGTATGAAATTAAATATTATTACGATAGTGTACAGGTTATAAAACACAAAGATATGTAAGGATAAGCATGGATCATAAATATATTAATAATATGTTATCAGAGATGGACAAAGACCTATCTTCAAAAGGTCTTACCAGAAGAGACGCGATGAAGTTAGCTGGTATTTCAGGTGCAAGTCTTATGATGGGTGGTGCTACCAGTGCTTCAGCATCAACGGAAGAAGAAGTGGTCACTTCTGATGCCAAAGGTAAGATAGTGATCGTCGGTGGTGGTCTCGCAGGTATGTCGACTGCCGCAAGACTGACACTTCAGCTGAGTGACCCTGATATTACTGTTATTGAGCCTGAAGCTCTGTCTGTCTCTTATCAGCCGGGACAGACTCTTGTCGCTTCAGGTGTATGGGATGCAGATGATATCGCTTACAAGAGAGATGACTTCTTACCTGATGGTGTGAAACTCATCGAAGACAAGGTCATCGATTTCCAACCTAATAAGAATGAAGTGACGACAGCTAAAGGTCAAGTGATCTCTTATGACTATCTGATCATGGCTACAGGTCTGCAACTTGATTTTGAGCGGATCAAAGGCCTTGAGCATGCTGGTAGAGCCTACTCTAGTGGAGATAACACAAAACTTCTAAATGCTTTGGGCGATAGCGGAATCTGTTCACTTTATACTGCCGAAGGTGCTGTCAAGACCTGGGAGTTGATGCAAAGATCTATCGAGCAGGCAAAATCCGGTAAAAAGACTAAGTTTGTCTTTACGCATCCAAGTACACCGATAAAATGTGGTGGTGCTCCAAAGAAGATCGTCTATCTTACAAACTCCAGACTTAAAGAAGCGGGAGCACGAGAGAACGCTGAACTTACCTTCTATCCAAATGGTGGAGCGATGTTCGGTGTCCCTGAGTACCATGATGCTATTTTGCAGCAGTTCATAAGAGAAGACTTCAAATGGCACTACCGACATAACCTGATAGAGGTAGAACCTGAGAACAAGATCGCTGTTTTTGATGCTAAATGGCAGGAGAAGGGTGAGTGGGACCCTATGATGAAAGAGTTTGAGGTCATCGCTAAACATGAGAAAGTAAGAGTCGAATACGATTTCTTACATATCACTCCTCCACAGCTGGCTCCAAGAGAAGTCAGAGAATCAGACCTTGGTTCAGCTAAGGGTTGGGTCCCAGTAAACAAAGAGACACTGCAGCATGTCAAGTTTGAGAATATATTCGCTATTGGTGATATCGCTCAGGTCCCGATGGGTAAGACGGGTGGTTCGATCAGAAAACAGTATAAAGTACTTGTAGATAACCTGGTCGCTCATATGGACGGCAAGCCAATGACAGCTAAGTATGCAGGTTATACAGTCTGTCCACTGATCACAAGTATTGGTACGGTCATGATGGCTGAGTTTGATTGGACAGTGACGCCAACACCTTCATTCCCTCTTGATCCACTCATCGAAAGATGGGTGTTCTGGTTGATGAAAGTCTATGCACTTAAGCCTATGACGATGTACGGAATGCTTGCTGGTAGAGCATAGTCCATAGTCTATAAGAGAAGGAAAGTCTTCCTTCTCTCACTTTTTAACTCTTTCACAATATCTTAAACACCATTTTTTATATATTCAGGATTTTATATGCAAGTAAGATTTGAGTTCGTTATCTATGATGAGGCTCTTGACAAGTTTGATAAAGATGAGCATGAATATCTTTTAGAACTTGATGATGAACAGGCCCAGACCTATGCACTTTTAAAAGATACAGACCTCCACCTATATAACTGGTTCAAAGAGTCTGATTTCTTTCTAGAGTGGCTAAAAGAGGAGATATATCCTGATAGTATAGGTAAGAAGATAGCTATTAGTGAGATAGATGATATTGCCTATTTAAGATTTTACTTTTTCAAGGTGACTAGTGGCGATGTCCACTATGACTATTTTAAGAGACTATTCGATATTTTTCAAGAATCTGATTGGCAAGACAGAGAAGAGGTCGGAGAAGAGATCTTGGAAAGACTAATAGTCAAGCGACAAGAACTCATCATCGAATTAAAAGAAGACGTCATCGAAGAAGATGATGAAGAGAACGTAGATGAGGGTGATCTGAGAGTCGATGAAAATGACTCGGGATCATCAGAGTAGATATCATATCATAGATGCTCAATGGGGTATCTTATCTAGATAAAAAGCTCATCGTCAGGAAAGATGCTATTAAAGGAAGGTCAAATGCTGGAAAGATATAAAGGTACGATCAAAAAAGAGGCGCTTTATTATCTGCTTACTCTAGTGGTGTTGGCTCTGATAATGCATATCGATCTTTTAAGTGATCCATTCGCAAGGTTTGAGACAATGCAAGAGAAAGAGAACTATTCTCATCCATTTT
>JADGEC010000003.1 GCA_016744575.1 Sulfurimonadaceae bacterium
GATTTATGTAATTTTTTATATTTAATATAATTATTTATTATTCTTTTATTTTATTTATAGACTGTAGACTCTATAAGCAAAAAGACATTGACTAAGCTCTATAGTAACGATCTACATCATCAATATTAAGGAACATCTATGAGTCAACAAAAAAATATCAGTCTCGCACTTATGCAGCTGGAACAATCATTGAACAACCTACAAAATGGATTAGTCGACACGGAGGGTAAGCTTGTACCTGATGAACGTTGGTTCAGTATCTATGATGACCTTCTGACCCAGCTCATCGCAACTAGAGCGATGGCCGATACCAATCATCAAGGGAAACTGTCTGATATCTCATGGGAAAAGATCGTCAAAGTCCTTCATCTATAGAGTTACGAGACCTAGGTCTTAGGTCTTTCCGTAAAAAAACAGTATCTCTTTATCTAAATCAAATGTATTTGGTTTAAGGAAATTCCTTGATATAGGTCAATAGCTGTGCTTTTTTATACATATATTGTTCATATAATCATATTGTCAAAAAGAAAAAATGCATCTTTTCACACCTCCCACAACCGCAGGAGAACGGGCGTTCATACCTCTTAAACGGATATTATATAGAAGAATTAATAATATATTATATACTTATTACTTTTATAACTATAGTCTATATTTATGTTAATAGTAGCCTACACTATTTATGCTACAATACTAATTGATCGATTTTTGTAATCATAATTTTTTGTAATCATAATTTTTTATCTTATTTAAGGAGAGCCCATGAGCTTGGTATTATTGAAAAGTAAATTAAATTTTCTTGGAAATAAATTTAGAGAGTATGAAGCAGAGACCAGTAAAAGATGTAAATTTGAGAGCTATCTAAGTGATCTACTTCAGATGGACTCAATGCCTAAACTGCTTGAGAAATATGAAGACATTCAAAAAAAGGACAGTTCGTTCACCCTTTGCAATGTCAACGATAAACTAATAAAAAATGTAAACAGTATGAAGACTACTATGGTATTTTGTATAGAAGAGAAGATGTCACAATCACTGAACCAATTTCGTATAAAGCATGTAGCCCACTCATAGACTTTTTGCAGAGATTCGCAAGGATCTCTGCTCCCTCACATTGACTACCTCCCCACTTTAGAGCTTTTTTCCTCACTTACACCTCAAAAGTACGTCCTACGTAAGATCATAGTCGAACAACTGCTATAATAGCATCACTATTACAGAGGAAGTATATTTATGGGTAGAGCATTTGAATATCGTAAAGCAGCTAAGATGAAGCGGTGGGGAAATATGTCGAGAATATTTCCCAAACTTGGAAAAAACATCACGATGGCTGCAAAAGCCGGCGGACCTGACCCCGATACTAATCCGCAGCTGCGTTTAGCCATACAGACAGCCAAAGCACAGAACATGCCCAAAGACAACATCGCCAATGCTATCAAACGTGCCAGCGGTAAAGATGCAGTAGATATCACAGAGGTCAATTTTGAAGGTAAAGGTCCTCACGGCGTACTGATATTTGTGGAATGTGCTACCGACAACAATACCCGTACGGTTGCCAATGTCCGCAACTATTTCAATAAATCCGGCGGAGAGATGCTTAATAACGGCTCTTTAGAGTTTATGTTTGACAGAAAATCGGTCTTTGAGTTTACCCTGACAGAAGAGATGGACCTTGAAGAGCTTGAGCTTGAACTCATCGATGCCGGTCTTGAAGAGCTTGAAGAGAGCAATGGGACCGTTTATGTCTATGGTGACTATCCAAGCTTCAGAGCACTTTCTGAAGCACTTGAAGAGCTAAACATCGAAGTCACCAAGGGCTCACTCCAACGTCTTCCAAATAACGCTCATGAGTTCTCAGAGCAGCAGATCGAGGAGATCGAAAAGCTGCTGGAGCGTATCGAAGATGATGAAGATGTTCTGGCTGTCTATAATAATCTTGCCTGATGATCGACTTCTCGACTAAAAGCTTCTGGGTCTGATGCCCATTTGGCTTCTGGTATTAGAACGATCTCTACTTACGACAATGCCTCAAGCTCTTCTGTCAACATATCTATCTTTTTTTGATCTTTAGCGATCTTTGCTTTATATTTCTCGATCTTATCGGCTCTATCATCAGCTATAGCCTGTTCTAGTTCTTGCGTATGTTCTCTTAAGTCTTCTCTTTCATCACCGATCTTTGCTTCAAGGCGCTGTATAAGTCCCTCGTCTGTACAGTTAGCCTGTACATTAGAGAGCGAGATCTCCAGACCATTGACACGATGATCGTTCTTCATATCTTGAGCTTTTACGATCTCTTGTTTAATATGATGGATCTTATTGGCACAGCCTTTTTGAGGCTCATGTCCCACTGAAGCTAAAAGCAGTGTAGAGACGGCGGTAACACTTATTATCATCCCTATAGTGAGTAGACTTTTCATCATGTATCCTTTATCTGTTCTTTATGCTTGAATAGTAGTAAGAAAAGGTGTAGAAAAAGTGTTTAGACATGGGGAATAAGCAGGATCTGCAAAGTACGGTAAGACCGTACTTTAAAAAGCAGTGATATTAGTGGCTCTCTTCAGGATCGTGATCGAGGTTGAAGAACCTGTCTGCCGCATAATACATCATGAACGCCAGACCGATCGCGCCGAGAGAGATCATCCACTCAGTGGCAGTCGGTATGTACTCTACCAATCCCGGAGGCAGTGAGTATTCACGGATCTTAAGCGGCATCATAGGAGCAAGCTGTGTGTCATGGACAAGGTCATAACGCATAAAGAAGATACCTATCATGCCCGTGATGGAAGCATAGACCATCGCTTTGATAGCTCGCCCTTTACTCCAGACGATGATGATAAATGGTATCAGCATCCCCAATAGGAACTCACCGATCAAAAAGTTCTTGGAGGTGATCATATGGATCGCGATATCACCTCGCTCCGGCATATGTCCATAGATGGCAGTCAGGGCACGCCAGACCTCGAAGAACATCAAGATAGCCAACAAGAGGCCAAGTACCTGTGACAGCGTGACCATAAATCCTTTGACCTCAGGCGGGAACTTCATCTTATAACGCCATCCATAGATAAGAAATAGCAGGTAAGAGCCTGTCACCATCGCAGAGAGGATGAAATAGAGCGGGAAGAAGACACCATTGGCAATAGGACGAGCTACCAAAAAGCCAAAGACCGCACCCAGGTTAGAGTGTGCTGCCAGACCGACGACAAGGCCGGCAAGTCCAAAGATCTTTGAGAACTTGTGATTGGCATTGTTCAAAAAGAAGAACTCCAAGATGATAAAGAAAAGATAAAGACCATAAAGTGTCCCCATCCACCAAATAGCTGATGTCAGTCCAGGAGTCAGGACGTTATAGATGACCATTCGCACAGGATGCCCTATCTCAAAGGCGATGACGGCAAAACCGGTCAAGATGGTGATAATAGCCCCGATGATAGCTCGTTTTCCAACGATCTGAAAGGCTTTGATGTTAAATACATGCCCCAAAGAGGACATGATACACAGTCCTGTACTTGATACGACAAAAAAGACATACATCGCAATAAGCAGTCCCCAGGCATGCTGACGCGTGACACCATAAGCATGGTGTCCTTCTATCAGATAGATGCCTATCCCTGCTAGCATCATCCCCACCAGGCCCATACTGAACCAGAACATAAAGATATTTAACGCAGAGCGCTCAAAATCAAAAAAAGATCTCACTGTGTGTTTATTGAAAGGTACTAGTTTACTTAGATCCATCTCCGGCTCCTTATGTTAGGTAGAAAAGTTTTGGTTTTGTACCAAGATGCGCTTTTAGACTGTAATGCTCTCTGTCTCTAAGTGTCTGTGATATCTCACTCTCTGGATCATCAAGGTCACCAAAGATCCGGACCTTTGTCGGGCAGGTCGCCTGACAGGCAGTCGTTGTCTCACCGTGGATCAGACGGGTATCTGAACAGAAGTTACATTTGTCCACGGTCACAGTCCTATCATCGATATAACGCGCATCATAAGGGCAAGCCTGCATACAGTAGGTACACAAGATACACTGATCAGGATTGACACGAACGACACCATTGTCATCATAATAGGTCGCATTGGTAGGACAGACCGACTGACAAGGTGCATTATCGCACTGCTGACACTGACTCGGCTGAAAATTACTTGACCCAATACTCAGATCAGGGAAAAGTCCCTCTATCTCGTTTACTCCGACCCAGATCCGATGGTTATCGGCCCCAAGCAGGATTCCGTTCTCCTCTTTACAGGCACTCTCACACGCCTTACAGTTGATGCAGCTCTTATAATCAAGCGCCATTCCATAACGTGCCATCATACCCTCCTTATATCGACGATGGTCTCATGCATAGCTGCTGAGCCAAAAGTCTTTTCATAGTGATCTTCGATGATGGTATTGTCATTTGCACCACGATGATGCGCAAGGGTCAACTCACTCGAGTCTGCACCAAAACCGTGGATAAAGAAGACGGCATTAGGTCCGATCTTCTCTGTCGGATACGCTTTTATCTGAATAGTCCCTACACTGCTTTTGACCTCGACCAGATCGGCAAATGCGATCCCTTTCTCTTTGGCAACGCGTTTGTTGATCCAGAGGTAGTTCTCCGGTAGCAACTCTAACAGCAGGGCATTGTTGGCCGTACCACTTTGGGTAAACTGACCATGTCGCCCTGTGATGAACTTAAAGCGTCCTTCTGGTGTAGGTGTATAGAGCTCATCACGCCATGTCGGCATGGCATCGACCCCTTTTTTCTTTTCGAGGTTGTAAAGTGCACAGGCGATCTTTTTCGTCGCAGTCCGGAATTTCTTTTTTAAGACCGCTATCTCATTGATATCTACACAGGTATCATGATATGGCTCATTGTTCAGATCACCCTTGATGATAGAGTAGCTCTTCTTGTGCTCAGGATAGTACTCATACTCATTGACAGACAGTTTTTTAAAGAACTTGTCCATATCAGGGTAGAAGACACCTTTTTCGCGCAGTGTCTTCCATGCATCCTCACCGTAGACGCTCTCTACCATATGGTGATTGATGCTCTCTTGCGAATGACGGTAACCATCAGCGAGGTCATAACCATCCTCATCGTAGACTTCCTTCTCACCACGGTCTGCGATCTCTTCTTGCAGTGCCTCATCATACTTCTTAGAGACTTCAAACAGTGGTTTGGAGAGTTTCATCCCAAGCCCCCGCATGATCTCGATGACTGGCTTAGTATCAAACTTGGCCTCAACGACTTTCTTTCGTAGTGCGATAGAAGGTTCAGCACCGCCAAATGACTTGACCGGGTCCTCACGCTCAAGATAGAGTGATTCCGGTAAGACGACATCAGCCATCATCACAGTATCACTTGGCATAGTATCGATCACCACGACCAGGTCCATCTTCTCAAGCATCTGCTTTGTCTTGGCCGTGTTAGGGATGGACATCATCGGGTTCTGCTTATATGCGAAGAACGCACGTACAGGATATGGTGCACTCCCGTCGATGATAGTGTTTCTCCAAGCTATCCACGAACCACTTGCACCGATGGAGGCAGCTTTATCTTTTTCGATACGTTCCTGTGCATTATCATACATCGGTCCATTGATAGAATGGTCACCTAAAGGAAGCTTCTTACCAAAGATGATGCCGCCTTTTTTATCTACGCCGCCGCCCATCGCACTAAAGATGGCCTGTGCACGTCTTAGTTGATAGTCCTGAAGACTCCAGGCTGTCCGTCGTCCCTGATAGTAGATAGCACGTGGAGCGTGCGCCATAAAGTCACGGGCTACCTGACGAATATCATCCGCTTTAATACCGGTAATAGCCTCAGCCCACTCTGGAGTATAGTTATGATCGAGTATGTGCTTCTTATAATCCTCGAAGTCACTCAAGTTCTCCTCTGCGAAACGTTTGTTGTAACGCTCCTCAGTGATGACGGTATAAGTGAGTGCCAGGACAAACGCCAGGTCAGTCCCGACCTCTATAGGAAGCCATTTGTCAGCATGCGCTGCGGTATTGGTAAAACGTGGATCGATGACGATGAGTTTCGAACCCCGGCCTTTAGTCCGTTTAAACATATCCATCGTATCTGGTGTGACAATAGCTTCTGCGCGGTTTGCTCCGGCCATGATGACATACTCGGCGTTCTCAAGGTCCGCCTGTCCATAACCACCAAGTGTCAGCGTATAACCCGCTATCGTAGTGGCAAGACAGATACTACCATGGTTGACGTAGTTTGAAGAGCCGATCTTATCACCCATAAAAGAGGTGTAGGTATGTTCCGCCATCCCTTCTCCGGCACAATAGCCGATGGTAGAGCGGTTGTCTTTCTCCTCATCGATGATCGTGACCATCTTCTCTTTGACATACTCAAATGCCTCATCCCATGTCACCCGTTTAAACTTGCCCTCGCCACGTTCGCCGACACGGATCAACGGGTATTTCAGACGATCTGGGTCCTCGAGAGCCTGTATGCCGGCATTACCACGGGCACAAAGCATGTTTCTCGATTTTGGGAAGAGAGGATTGGGATTAAGTTTTGTCAACACACCATCTTCAATACGTGCGATCGCCGCACATTTGTTGACACACATCTCACAGAGAGTCGGGATCTCTTGAAGCTTATCGCTATACTGGGTCTTCGTCAGACCAAAATCAACGATCTTGCTCTTTTTGCCTTCCTTTCCCAGTTCTGCATTAGCTAATGCGGTAGCTGCAGCAGTCGCACCAACAACTGTCAAAGCAACCGTACCTTGTAAGAAACGCCGTCTCGATATTTCGGTTTTCATTGATACCCTTTCGTTAAGTGAATAAGTATTCGCTTAGAAAATTATACATCCTTAAAACTTATAGATAATATAAATTTTGATTAAAATACTTATAAAATTAAAAATAATTGTTTTTCACATATAAAGTTACATCTTGCGTCTCTTATAATAAGCAGCGTCCGATAAAAACACTAGGTACAGCTAATAAAAAATAGACTTTGTCAGGTCAAGATGAAGATCTAAATAACAATAATAAAAGATCAGTAGTATTAGTTGATGGATCGTAGTATCAGTGGAGGATGTTGAGGGGTGTAAAAACACTCTGGAGCCGAAGCTCCGTTGACTAGAGTGCTGCTTTAGCTTGAGTGACGACAGCAGAGAATGCTGCAGCGTCGTTCATTGCCAGGTCAGCAAGAATTTTACGGTCGAGCTCGATGCCAGCTTTGTGAACACCGTTCATAAAGCTTGAGTAGTTAATATCGTTCAAACGGCAAGCCGCATTGATACGGATGATCCATAGTTTACGGAACTCACGTTTCTTCTGTTTACGGTCACGGTATGCATATACCATACTGTGTTCGATCTGCTCTTTCGCTTTACGGAAATGCTTACGTCTACCGCTGTAGAAACCTTTGGCTTGTTTTAGTACTTTTTTATGACGTTTTCTACGTACAGTACCTGTCTTTACTCTTGGCATATATTTTCCTTTTCTTTACCCTGTCACTATCAAAGTGTTTAGGTGCCGTATCTTAAACGGACTTGCCCAGTCAGACTGGAGAATATTTTAGATCAACTTTAGTTGATCATCGCTTTGATGTTCTTTGCGTCAGCTTTAGCGATCGTTTTCGGCGCGTTTTGCTTAGAACGAGTGCTCGCATCCTGCTTAGTCAAAATATGGCTGCGGAAAGCAGTACCACGTTTGATAGAACCATTTTTCTTCACTTTAAAACGCTTGACAGCGCCTTTAACTGATTTCATTTTTGGCATCGGACGACTCCTTATGTAAAATTCTCAAATATTGAGAGCCGTGATTATACCGAAAAAAGATCCGAATCGTATGAATATTTATGTTTTTAGCTTATTTAAAGGAGAGATATGTGGTATTTTGAGCATCAGCTCATGTGCTCTGTCTTAACGTGAGGAGATCGTTATTAGATCATCCAGTTTGCACATTTGCTTTTTTTTAGTCGCTTCAACATGGCGAGCTCAAGAGTACTTAGTCTTTCACGACTCTTTGTATCTTTTTGTCTTGTCATCGTCTTTCCTTTCATCTGATATGTCTCGTATTGATAAAGACTGATGAAAGTATAGGACAGCTTTATTACCTTCTCATCACAGAAGGCTTGTCTTAGAGATCTCGAATAGCTTTACACCACTGCTGCATCGCTTCATTGGCTGCCAGGTTTGGCGCTTCAAGAAAGGAGAGCACAAAACTATCTGGCATCTCTGCAACACCTATGGCACGCGGACGAACAGCCATGACCATTGGGTCTTTGAGCTCTTTTCCAAAACAGAAGAGGACATTCTTAGCATTCAAAATATCTGCAGCGATCTCACCGTCTTCAAGTGAAGCGGTATGACTATAGTGGTCAAAGATCCCAATATATGTCGAGACAGGATGTGCTTTTACATGTTCGACCAATGGTATGATGATACTATCGACATCAGTATAAGTCGTCTCACTCTTTGCGATCTCGATCGTATGGATCGGGTATTTCTCTTTAAACAGTCTCTCTTGCATCAGTACTAACGCCTTTATCTATTAATGAAAGTTCTCTACATTGTCAGCTGTGATCTCTTTGAGGAGACCTTGCTGATACTTTGCAACGGCTTCTATAAGGGTAAGGCGTTCGTCACCAGGATAAAAGAGTCGCATGCCCATACTGTGTACGATCTGAAGCGGTCTACCGCCGAGATGCTTCGTCAAAATAGTCGTGACACCTGCTTCTTTTAACTTTCCGATGATAGCTGGGCCTTGCTCCTCATTAGGGATGACTTTTATACTGTTGTCAGCTGGGTCATAGATACCAAACCATTTAGCCTTACCAAACACTGTCGTGATGGCGGCGTCTTCTTTACCTGTCTTTAATGGGGCTGCGTACATGTGGTACCTTTTTGTATTGTTTTTTTCATACTGATATTGGGATCAGCTTTTTAGGTGCTCAATATCTCTTTAGATGACTATGAGCAGAGGATCTACACCCTGTTTTCGGGTTTATGAGATGCTTTAGCTAGAAGACTTGCTTCAGAGATCTTTAAAGCGTTCTGTTTAAGTTATGACATCAGAAGTGGTAGATCTATTGATGTTAAGCCTTCAGTGAAACAGTATCTCTTGTAAATAAATGTGTGTGACCTCACGTCTGTAAGGAGGACAATATCATCGATGAATATTCCGGACTTTCAATCGGCGTAGTGTTTTATCACTGAACATCATAAGTGGTAGATCATTGATGTGAAGCCTCCAGCGGTGCTTCGCACATCGCTTCCGGTTTCGTTCGCCGAAACGATATCTCCCGTTCAGCAGACGTGAGTGACCTCACGTCTGTAGGGAGTAAAATAGTATTGATGAGCATTCCAAACCTTCAGTCAGCGTAGTGTTTCATCACTGTCATTAGAAGCGGTAGGTCATTGACGTTAAGCCTTCGGCGGTCACTTCGTGACATCGCCTACGGTTTCGTTCGCCGAAACGCCAAGCAGTTGGCGTTTACTTTCAAACCGGTGAGCTATTGATGTTAAGCCGCGCAGCTCACTTCGTTCGGCAAGCTTGGTTTCGCAGCTAAAAACGTGCTCCCAGCTCGTTTTTTATACGCTGCTCACATCCCAGGGATACGAGGGATCTTACCGAGTTTCGAGTTTCGGCAGTACCAGCCCCACCCTTTTTTCATAAAGTGTCCGATAAATGGCATCGGGATCATCAAGCCGCGTTTATCATCACGATATACGAATGCAGCACCGTCACCGCTATCCATCACACAAAGGATGTTAAGATGGTCTTGATAACCCTTACGCTCACTCTCACCGTTCTCTTTAGCGACGATGTTGAATGCGACATTTCGTGCCATCACCTCAGCGACATGGCCCTGCTTTGCACGCCAGTCTGGTCCTTCCAAGGCTGCAGTATCACCGATAGCATAGACATTGTAGTCTTCTGATGGCTCTTCGGGCTGTGCTTCGGAGAAGTCATTGATCTTGACGTAACCCGACTCATCCAGAGGAAGGTCAGAGTTCTGAAGGACTGGGTGTCCATTTCCGGCAGGGATGAACATCGTGAAGTCACTCTCAAGCTTGCTGTCATCTGCAAAGATGATGCCATCAGCCTCAAACCCTTTGAACTTCTTACCGAACCGCTTATTGATGTTCAGTTTTGTAAAGAAGACATCCATCATCTTGAGCGCCTGTGGTCCCATACGTGCACCTGGTTTTTCCATCGGAGCAAAGAACGTCAACTCAAACTTATCACGGATCCCTTTTTTCTTCAGCATGTTGTGCACATTGAAAAGCAGTTCAAATGCAGGACCGCCTCTCACTGAAGAGGTGTCTTTCGGATTACCGCCAAAGCCCATAGCGATCTTGCCACCGCCTTTTGCGATCAGCGCATCGAGTCTGTCTTTGATGGCCAAAGAGTCTTCCGGGACACCACAGATGGAGAGCGTGTTCTCAATACCCTTGTGTTTCATCTTACCAGAACCCATCGCGACTACCAGATAATCATAGTCTAAGGTCCCACTCTCTTTTAACTCGACCTTTTTCTCTTTTGAGGTGATCTGTGTCACTTCGTCTATGATGAGTTCAAAACCGTGTGCCTTTTGCAGGTCAGCCAGAGGGACACAGACATCCTCAAACTTACTTGAACCTGTCGGGACCCAGATCGACGTCGGATAGATGTAAAAATAGTCTCTGTTACTTACCAGTGTGACCTCTATCTTCTTTTTTCGTAAATAGATAGCTGCTTCCACGCCTGCAAATCCGCCACCCAAGACCAATACTTTTTTCATCTCTATCTCCATTTATAAGGCTCTAGGACACTACACATCACTACGTGTCCGATCGTTTGGCTAATGATACATAATTTGACGAATTAAAGTCAAGTTTACAACAGTTTAACCGTCATTTTATCCACTTTTACCCACTCTTTGTTGATTCCACTTTATGTTATGATATCACAAATATTCGAGGTGACTATGAAGATAGCAGTGGCAGGTATCGGCGGTGTGGGCGGCTATATAGGAGCGAAGCTATGTACTTTGCAGCCTAAACAGAAGATCACCTTTATTGCGAGGGGTGAACATGCTCAAGCTATCAGAGAGAATGGGCTGCAGATCATCGAAGATAACGCTTCTTTCACAGCTAAGCCGACCCATATCTGTGAAGCAGACGAAGCAGAAGATGTCTATGACCTACTGCTAATGTGTGTTAAAAGCTATAGCATCCCCGCTATGATAGAGTCATTGCGAAAGAACATCGACAAGAACACCGTTATCATCCCTTTTTCCAATGGTGTAGACCATACCGAGACTATCAGTGGTATGGTTGATGCCCGGGTCATGAACGGCGCTGTCTACATACTTGCACATATCCAAAGTCCCGGTATCATCCGCAAAGAGGGCAAGATCTTTGCCGCCGTCTTTGGCGGTAAGGGTCTTCAGGATGAGACGATCTATGTCGACTGGCTGCTTGGAGAGGCGAAGCTGAGGACAAAGACACCACCCGACATAGAGAGTGCACTCTGGAAGAAATACCTCTTTATCAGTGCTTTTGCCACCCTCACCTCCTATTATGATGAGAGTATACAGAGCGTGTATGATCAGCATACGATGGAGACGGTATCACTACTTCAGGAGATAGTCACTCTTGCATGGAAAAAAGGCATCGACTTAAGTAGTGAGGTCGACAAAGCACTTGCTACAGCAGCTTCATTGCCTAAAGATGCCTCTACCTCTATGCATCTTGACTTTCAGCAGCATCGCAGTACTGAACTCGAGACTCTAAGTGGCTATATCGTTCGTGAAGCACAAAAGTATGCTCTTTCACTGCCGGTGATGAGCATGATGTATAAGACCTTAAAGGAGAGGTAATGGCAAAAGAAGAGATAGCACTGCTTGGCGGCGGATGTTTTTGGTGTATTGAAGCGGTCTATGCACAGGTCAAGGGTGTCAAGTCAGCCATAAGCGGTTATGCAGGCGGTCTCGGAGCCAACCCGGACTATAGATCTGTCTGTTCTGGGACTACCGGTCATGCTGAAGTCGTCGAGATCACCTTTGATCCTAATGTCATCAGCTTTAGTGAGCTCCTCGATATCTTCTGGGTCATCCACGACCCGACCACACTGAACCAGCAAGGCGCTGACCGTGGGACACAGTACCGTTCTGTCATCTACTACCATGATGCCCTCCAGCAAGAGAGCGCAGAGGCATCAATCGCAGAGCTGCAAAAAGAGCTTAGAGATACCATCGTCACCGAACGTTCACCGGCACCGACGTTCTACCCAGCGGAAGTCTATCATCAAGACTACTATGCGTTAAACAGTTCACAAGGATATTGTCAGGCGGTGATCGCACCGAAGATCCAGAAGTTTATGACAAAGTTTTCGGACAAGATGGCCTAAAAAAGATCTCTTGCTATCTTAATGCCTCTACTCTTGTGATTGGCCCACGACCTTCTTGGCGTACTATCACGCTTCGACCCTGACGCAGCGGGCAAAGTCCGCTCTGCGTAGAAGATCAAACAGCTAGTCACTATCCCTTACTAGACATATCTTACTCAGGGGAGATGATGAGGGTGTAACAGATGATAAATGGATCGTAACACTATCTGGACATCAAGGGTCTTCGGTTTCTCTCTAAGATGGTAAAGTATATAGAAAGGAAGGCCATGCCTAAGACACTCCCAATAGCACAACTCGGATCCCCGGTCATACGTACCGTGGCTGGACCCGCCGGCGACCTTGGAACGAAAGAGATGCAGGAGTTCATAGATGACTTGATGGTGACGTGCAATGAAGCCAAGGGCATGGGGATATCCGCACCTCAGGTCTACCGCTCGGAGCGTATTATGATCATGTCTTCGACACCTAATGAACGCTATCCTCATGCACCAGAGATGGAGCCGACTGTACTGATCGACCCCGAGATCTTATGGCAGTCTGAGCAGAGTGAGAAAGATTGGGAGGGCTGCCTGAGTCTTCCGGGGATCCGGGCAATGGTGCCGCGCGCAAAGGAGGTACGTGTCACGTATCGCACTCGAGACGGTGAACATAAAAAAGCAAGCTTCGAAGGTTTTCTGGCACGCCTTTTTCTACATGAGTACGATCACCTCAACGGCATAGTGTTCATCGACCGCGTTGATTCGACACTCGATGTCGTGATGGAGCAGGAGTTTAAGCGTATCATCGCTTCAAACGATGAAAAGAGATGGGATCAAAAGTAGATACTAAAAAGGTTCATCCCCTCTTCATGTCGATACTCAAGTCTAAAGCCATGTTTCTCGATGATGTTCTTCGTAATGTAGATACCAAGACCCAGCCCTTTTGCACTATCTTCAAACTTACGGTTAAAGACATGTCCAAATAGCGCTTCATCGAGTACGTCACCTAAAGAAGCGATAGTGACCGATTCCCTGCCTATACTAACAACAGGTCTGGAAGCGCCATACTTTAAGGCATTGTCGATGAGGTTCTTCAGTGCGACAGACATCAACTCAAAATCTGCCTCGATCTCACTTTCATCTGCTATGGTGATCTCTATGGCATCTTTATCGACCATCAGGATATCCAGTGCATTGTCCAAAATATCTACTGTACGAAATCGCTTTTTTTTCAGACGAAGCTCATTGGAAGTGACGCGTTCTATCTTGGCAAACTCTCCAAGTAGATGCTCAAAACGATCAAATAACTTTCTAAGACGCTGTGCGTTCTTCTCATCATCGATGAGATCAGAGATCAGCTTGCCCTTGGCTATAGGTGTCTTAAGCTCATGCATGATATTTCTCAAAAAGAGGTTTCGTGACTCCTGAAGCTGCCTGATCGTCGAGATGGCGTTCTCAAACTCGTTAGAGACTTCAGCGATCTCATCTTTTCCACTCATACTCGTATGCACATCCAGACCTCCTCTCGAAAACTCTTTTATAGCGTGTTTGAGCTCTCGTAACGGCCAGATCCGTCGGATAACATATAAGAAGAAAGAGAGTACCGCCAGATCGATCAATAAAGCGAACAAGAGCAGCCGTTTGTCTTCGAGTCTCTCATCCATGTAACGAAAGTAATGTTTAATAGCTCGCCTTTTATCATCAAGGTGAAGATAGATCATACCCTCATAGGCATAGACTTTTATATCCTTATCACTTCCGAGCAGTCTACCTTTTTGAAAGTCTCCCGCCTCCTCTTTTCGTAACATCTCCATTTTCAAGATATCATGCAGGCGCTTCTTTGCCATCTCGTAAGGCACCCGCTGCACCCTGCTCATGTGCAGGAGCTGAGTGCTTTCATGTACGTTCTTAAAAGCCCTTTCTACTACATACTCCTGTTCATAACCATACTGAAGGTAAAAAAGTGTGTTGATGACCCCCATCAGGAAGAGGAAAAAAAGCGAGATATAGAATATCAGCGAGTGTCTATTCATTGATCAGCTTATACCCGATGCCACGCAACGAGATGATAAAATGCGGTCTCTTGGGGTCCTCTTCGATCTTTGCACGCAGCCTTCCGATCATGACATCAATACTCTTTATAGAGCTCTCATAATTGATAGCTTCCACATTGGTGATGATCTCCTCTCTGCTAAGTGCAAAACCTGAACGTTTGATAAAATAGGCCATGATCTCGAACTCTGCATTGGTGAGATGGAGCAGCTCACCGTTCTTTCGGACCTCTTGACGTTCCAAAGAGTATTCAAAGACCGCCTTTTTCTTTTCACTGACAGGCTCTTTCCTGTAGCGGCGCAGCACAGAGTGGATACGTAACAGAAGCTCTTGCGATTCGTAGGGTTTTGGCATGTAATCATCTGCACCCATGTAAAAACAGGCACTTTTATCACTTATATCCGAACGTGCGGATGAGATGATGATCGGGATATCGGAGTACTCCCTCACCATACGGCATACTTCCAGACCATCGATATCAGGTAAGGAGAGGTCCAAGATCAGAAGATCGAACGTCTCGGAGCGCAATGCACTCAGGCCCAGGTCAGGTGTCTCAAAATTGGTGACCTTGACATTATGTCGGGCAAGGTACTCTCCTATCAGTTCAGCCATCTCCGTATCATCTTCGATCATCGCGACATGTGTCATGTGTCAGCCTTTTGCATGTATTGAAAGAAGTATACCAGCCTCTTCGGTATCACCTCCATGATGCCCTCTAGTAACCCAGATCTTCGAGCGTGGAAGTCGTGTTGGCTGCTTTCTCTTCAAGAAGGCTTTTCAGCTCTGAACGCTGCTCAGGTGTCAAGATGGCTATGATCTGTTCAAGATGTGCTGCATGCGCTTCACTACGTACGATACACTGCTCCTGTGTAGACTTTGCAAGTGCAGAAGTATCCAGCCCGCTTTCACTGATAGCATCAGCAAGTGCCTGGTCTTTTTCGCTTCTATCATCTACGATCTCTTCCTGTTCAGCTCTAAACATCACATCCAACTCTTTTAGAGCCGTCATCTGTTCATCACTGAGCCCGACTTCTCTTAACAAGTGTCTGATCGGGCTTGGTGGTCGTTCCATCTGATCTTGCTGGCCCATAGCCCCTCTTTCATGACCACCAAAAGCATAAACGCTCAATGTCAGTGTCGACACAGCGACGCTAATGGCTAAGATCTTTATAAATGGTCTCATAGCTCTTTCCTTGTGCTGTTAATATAGTGTGATTATAGTAGGTCGAGGTTTACGCTACGTAATGATTTCTAAACCGATCGTAACAAAGAGAAGTCAGAAAAAAGTCAGAAGATGCTGATGAGTAAGAAGTCGACACCTTGGAAGTCATTAAGACATTCCAAGTGTGTCAAGTCGACGGCAGTAGCCGTCTGAGAGTATCGCTTACTGCGAAAGCTCTGCGGAGATACGGCGATTCTTATCGCGACCTGGTTTGTACATGTTGTCTGCGATCGGCTCAGATTCACCTCGGCCTTCAGCAGTAAGACGTGAAGCATCCACACCGTCAGCGATGATCATCTCTCTGACAGCATTCGCACGACGCTCGGAGACCACCTGGTTAGCTGCTGCAGAACCAATGCTATCGGTATGTCCGATGAGTTTTACATTGTAAGCAGGGTTCTCTTTCAAAAACTGAGAATACTCTTTGACTTTTGCTTGTGAAGCAGCATCGACCTTATCTGAATTAAACTCAAATGTCAGAGCCAGATCCAGGGTACGAGGACAACCGTTCTCATCTACAGCCAGACCTTTTTGTGTATTTGGACATTTGTCAGCTGCTCCAAAGATTCCATCACCGTCATCATCGGTCTCTTGTGGACATCCAGCACTGTCTACTGCCACACCAGATGGCGTATCAGCACACTTGTCCTGATAGTCAGCCACGCCATCACCATCACTATCCATCGGACATCCAGAAGCGTCTACTTTGATCCCTTCAGGAGTCTCTGCACACTTATCAAGAGAGTCTGGGATACCATCGCCATCTCCATCAAGAGCACAACCAGTACTATCTATAGCTACGCCGACAGGAGTATTTGAACACTTGTCATCTGCATCAGCCACACCATCGCCATCACTATCATCTGATACGACTGCGACAGCAGCTACGGCAGCTACGGCAGCTGCTGCTGTAGTCGCTGCTGCTGCTTGTGCACCAAATGAGAATGTGACACCTACTAGTCCAGCCAGATTGTTGTCCCAGCGGTTATCGTTACGTTTTATCATGTAAAGGGCTTCGAGTTTCAGTGCGATCCGTTCTGTGATCGGGACCTTCACACCAGCTCCTACATCAGCAAAGACACTACTCTCATTATCGTAAGCCTTGTCTGACATCTGCTCATATCCCAGACCGGCTTTTGCGAATGGGATCACATTTCCATCCGTGTTGTAATCATAGACACCATTTACCATAAAGCGTAAAAAGTCCGTATCACCATTATCTCCCGAATAGTCCACACCTGGTGAGTACAAAACAGAAAGCTCTGGTTTGATCACGCTTTCAAACATATCATTGAACTGAAACTCAGCTCCAAATGCAAACTCATCATCAAGCTGTAGATTACCCTCTTTCCAGACACCGCCGACAAGCGGTGTCACTTCATAATCATACGTGGCCGCCGAAGCGATCGTCGATGCTGCCATCACAGACAGCAAGAATCCAACTTTTTTCATTTGACATCTCCTAGTAATAGTATATAGATCCATTATACATGATCTGGCTTATGCAAATGGCAAAATACCTACGACGAAAAACAATAGTTTAAAAAAGTGTTTACCTAATAGAAAACAATATGTAAAATGGTACTTTTCAAGCCCTTTTCACGGGCTTACACACACTTCCCAAGGACACTGCATCAAAGCTTGTCACATCAAATACGATCTTGTTTTACCAGTGAAAGGACCATGGACAAAGAGAACCCATCATAGTCATAACCCTCTTCAACGCACTTCTCGCACTTATCACCCATCGGGCATTCATCATTCGCTGTCATCTCTGCGACTGTCTTAAAGTCATTAGTCTTAATACATTCGGCTATCTCTCGTATGGTCAGTGAATTACAGACACATATCTCCTTATCTAGATCGATCATCCATGCTCCGTGTCTATCTTTTCTCACAATCATAACGATCAGACCAGGATTATGCAATAGTAGCAGGCAAAGATCCTTGTCTTAAGCATCTCTAAATATATTGTCTTACAGGCGTTTTATATAGTCTTTATTTATATTAGCGTATTATTTCCTAATAAAGTCGTTAAGTGACGACAGGGCAACACTAATCAAGTCCCCACACATCACAAAATATCTTTAGCGCTATAGTGGACCCTGTTGGGCAGGTCTCTATAGCCAGATGAGGCCATATGTACAAGATGTTATTCGGATCGACACTAATAGTATCGGTACTGCTTATGAGCGGTTGCAGTAGTAAAGATGAAAGACTTAGTACGGAGAGCATGGAAGAGGCACGAGCACATAGTGAAGCTCTTAGAAAACACCATAAGCAAAAAGATCTGCATAAGGCTATCATACGTGGTGGTGAGGATGCCGGCTGGCGGATGACACCATTTAAGAACAATGCTGTTATAGCAGAGTTCTTTGATGGTGATGACAGCCTTGTGACTACCGTCGTCTTTGACCGGTACGGCTATGATTATTTCCCCGAAGCTGATATCAGTGATCTGAGTGAAGCGATCGACGCTCAGATCAAAAGAGAGGCTAATGGAGAGCACTGATCTGGTCAGTGGCTTAAGTCAATACTGTTGCGATACCCCACTCCACTCCGAAGTGGGTAGATATAAGTCGATTTACTTTATACTTCCAAAAATCATTTTTGGACCGCACTGATGGACTATTTTGCCAAACGTATCATCCCCTGCCTAGACGTAAAAGACGGTAGGGTCGTCAAGGGTGTGAACTTCGTCGGACTCAGAGATGCCGGCGACCCAGTCGAAGTAGCTAAACGCTATAACGAAGAGGGTGCAGACGAGCTTACATTCCTCGACATCACGGCCTCTCATGAAGAGCGCGATACCATCGTCCATATCGTCGAACAGGTAGCGAAAGAGGTCTTTATCCCTCTTACCGTCGGTGGCGGTATCCGAAAACTAGATGACATCTACCGTCTTCTCAATGTGGGCTGCGATAAGGTCAGTGTCAACTCAGCCGCTATTAAACGGCCTGAACTCATCGATGAGGGCGCAAAACGTTTTGGCTCCCAATGCATCGTAGTCGCCATCGATGTCAAGCAGACTGGAGATCACTATAATGTCTATCTCAATGGTGGGCGTATCGACACCGGTATCAATGCTGTAGAGTGGGCGAAAGAAGTAGTCGACCGAGGTGCAGGAGAGATCTTGCTTACCTCTATGGACGCAGATGGTACAAAAGCAGGTTTTGACATCCCTATCACACAGCAGATAAGTAAACTCGTCAATGTACCTATCATCGCCAGTGGCGGCGCTGGGACGATGGACCATATCAAAGAGGCATTTGACCACGGTGCCGATGCTGCACTTGCTGCCAGTATCTTTCACTATAAAGAGATCGATATCATGGATCTTAAACATTACCTGAGTGAGCAGGGTATCCCCGTTAGACTCTGATGAGTTTACCCCTCATCCATCCTTCCTTGCTCTACTGTGACCACCTTCTTGATTTGGAGATAAAATGATCATCTGTGCCGGAAACAATGAGAACTTTGACTTTGCCCTGCCGACAGGTGTCGGCCTTGTCGAAACAGCGATGAACCTGACGAGACTATGCCTTTTTGATAAACCCGAATACATACTTTTTGTCGGTACTGCCGGAAGCTATGGGAGTCATGCTATCTTTGATATCATCGAGTCCAAAACAGCGGCTAACATCGAACTCTCTTCTCTTCAGAAGAAGTCATACACCCCGCTTGACAACGTGATCTCTACGCAAACTGAGGACAAACGTGATGTTATCATCAACTCCTCAAACTACATCTCTACTGATCTGGAATTGGCATCTGGATTTGAGCGATTTGGTGTCACACTTGAGAACATGGAGTTCTTTTCTGTCTTACGTGTGGCTCAGGAATTCGACATCCCCGCCGGTGGTGTCTTTTGTGTGACCAACCTTTGTGATGAAGATGCTCATAAGGATTTCATGCAAAACCATGAAGAGGCCAAACTCAGACTTACTACCCACGTGAAACGCAGGATCAAGGAGTTGACCTCATGATACTACCTACTATCCTCGACTATACCAAAGAGCAGCTTGCCACACAGATCAAGCCAGCATTTCGTGCCAAACAGATCTACGGTTGGGTCTATCATCAATATGCCGAGAGCTATGATACGATGCAGAACATCCCAAAAAGCCTTCGAGAAGAGTTACGTGGTAAATATATCATCAACCCTCTCAACACACTTCGTAAGGAAGAAGCTACTGATGGGACCATCAAGTACCTCTATGAACTACCTGATGGCAAGACCATCGAGACAGTCCTTTTACGTATGAAAGAGGAGAAGACAGATGAGACAGGTAAGATCACCCAAGAAGCCAAATATACTGTCTGTGTCTCTACTCAAGTCGGCTGTAAAGTCGGATGCTCTTTTTGTCTGACTGCCAAAGGTGGTTTTACTCGTGACCTTACAGCGGGCGAGATCGTCGCCCAAGTGCTTGAAGTGAAGAAAGACAACGACCTTGCTGCACATCGTCGTATGAACATAGTCTACATGGGTATGGGTGAACCTCTAGATAATCTTGATAACCTGGCCAATGCCATCAAGATCATCAAGGATGAAGAGGGTCTCTGTATCTCAGGAAAGCGTCAGACCGTCTCTACGAGTGGTATAAGCAGTAAGATAGATAAACTGGGCAAGATGGACCTCGGCGTCCATATCGCTATCTCACTGCATGCTGTGGATGATGAGCTTCGTACGGAGCTCATACCGATGAACAAAGCCTATAACATCGCTTCGATCATTGATGCTGTCAAACGTTTTCCTATTGATGCCAGAAAACGAGTCATGTTCGAGTATCTGGTCATCCAAGACAAGAACGATGATATTGCTTCGGCGAAAAAGCTGGTCAAACTTCTGCATGGCATAAAAGCAAAAGTCAACCTGATCTATTTCAATCCTTATCCGGGAACAGAGTATGCTCGCCCTACTCCGCAAGATATGGTCAAGTTCCAGGAGTATCTCATCACACATGGTCTCCTGTGTACCATTCGAGACTCAAAAGGAATCGATATCAGTGCTGCATGTGGACAACTCAAAGAGAAGACAGAGGAAGAGCGATGATGATAGAGTACTTTCAGATAGGTTTTTTAGTGATCGTAGTCACGGTAGGTGTCGGTGGCTTTATCTGGGCTATTAAGAACGATAAGTTCTGATTTGGCCCAATAAGCACTTATAACACTCTCCACCGCTATCTATTGCACATCTCTCTTTCTCACTTATAGAAATCTAATTTAATTATAAATCACATAAATAACCCATTTACTACTTATATAGATCTCTGCTCTTGATAAATGGAGCCACTACTGTCGCGAGGTAAGATGTCTTGTAGGAGTTTAAAAAGGTATCTATGATTGTTTTTGAAGAGAGGTAAACAGCCAACACACCAGGGAGGCCGTTTATGTCTGCAATGGTATCACACAATGCTTATAGCAAACTAATACTCATAAAGCAGTGAATAGGCACGACTTCAACGCAAGGGATCTGCTCTGTAGATAGCATGATAATACGTACTATATCGGTGTGTTCTTTCACTTTCAGCAGGCTTCATATCTTCATAGGAGTATGTAGGTTTCACACCGTGCTCTAAAATGTGAATAAGAATAATCATATTTTCAAAATACCACTAAGATTCAGACTTTTTTTATCTAAATAATTTCTTAATTCACAAAGTGTGATTATTTTAGAAAATCCCTATTTTAGGGACTTTAAGTGATATTTTTATCTTAATTCACATACTCGTTCTAATTCTTATACTCCATATAAGTAGCTTTATTCACATATATTTAAAATGAAGATAAAAATGCTTATCATTACCGACTTGTAACCACCAAGTATCACCTTTGTAATCAACTATTCTTATACTTTTCACAACAAAGAGCAAGATCAGAACAAAAGAGCTCAAAGGAGTCACAGATGATAAGCGTAGAAGGTGCTTTAAGACACCAGTATCCAAGACTTTTCCATTATCCGACCTATATCTCAAAGCCTACCATCAGTTTTTTCAAGCTGCTTTTTCATGAAGATAGTATTAATGATTTTCTTACAAAAAATAGTACCACTGGTCTAAGCTTTATTGATGCAGTACTTGATCATCTCAACATCTCCTACAAAGTCGATAATAAGCAGATACAGAACATCCCATCACTTGGCAAAGTCATCATCGTCTCAAACCATCCTCTTGGCGCACTCGATGCGCTGGCCTTGATAAAACTGGTCACTTCTATCCGTCAAGATAAAAAAGTCAAGATAGTCGCAAATGACATGCTCTCTCAGTTCACACAGCTCAAAGAGTATCTTATCCCTATTGACAACATAAGTGGGAGACTTTCTAAAAAAAGTCTACAGAGTATTGAAGAGGCATTGAACGATGATGAGGCTGTCCTCTTCTTTCCATCAGGGGAAGTATCTCGAGCCTATTTCAATGGCATAAAAGATGGTAAGTGGAAAAGTGGTTTTGTAAAGTTTTCTAAAAGGACACAGAGCCCCATTCTGCCTGTTTACATCAAAGCAAAGAACTCTACGCTCTTTTATGGTGTATCGTGGCTCTACAAGCCTTTTGGGACACTCCTGTTGGGTCACGAGATGATACGTGCACGTAACTCGGTATTTGAGTTCAATGTGGGAGAACTGATAGCCTCACATACTATCTCGGATATGCGGCTTGATCACAAGCAGCACGCAAGACTTTTTCGTAAGCATCTCTATCGCATCGTGCATAATAAACGTGGTATCTATCAGACAGAACAGTGCATCGCACATCCAGAGTCCAGACAGGAGATAAAACAGGAGTTAATAAACAGTGAGCGTATCGGTATGACCTCTGATAACAAGCATATCTACCTAGTCGAATATGAGAACGCACCAACACTGCTTAGTGAGATAGGAAGACTTCGTGAATACTCTTTTCGCAAAGTCGGTGAAGGTAGTGGACAACATCGAGACCTCGACAGATATGATAAGTTCTATCAACACCTACTCCTTTGGGATGATGATGCACTCGAAGTCGTTGGAGCTTATCGCATCGGTGAATGTGACTGGGTACTCTCCCGACTTGGAAAAAAAGGACTCTATATGAACGAGCTCTGCAAAATCGATGATCAAGCAGACGAGTACCTAAAGCAAGCTATAGAACTGGGTAGAAGTTTTGTCCAACCAAAATACTGGGGAACACGTGCACTGGACTATCTATGGCAAGGTATAGGAGCTTACCTCAGTCACAATCCTCACATTAAGTATATGTATGGTCCCGTCAGTATTAGCGCGATGTATCCACGACATGCTCAAGAAGCACTCGTCTATTTCTATAAAAACTACTTTGGTGCTAAAGAACCCTCTATGCATGCTCGAACTCCTTACCGTCTCTCTCACTCCACAGCTCAGGAACTCGAAGTAAGGTTTAACGGAGATGACTATCTCGCTGACTTTAGAGAACTTAAGAGATATCTCTGTGCCTTTAACGTGACTGTACCGACTCTCTTTAAACAGTACAGTGAGTTATGTGAAGAGGGAGGAGTACAGTTTATGGACTTTGGTATTGACACGGAGTTCAAGGACTGTATTGATGGTTATATCCTAGTCGAGATAAATAAGATAAAAGCAGTAAAACGAAAAAGGTATATAGATGCCGTTTAAACTTTAAGGGCACTTCTAA
Organism: Sulfurimonadaceae bacterium; assembly: GCA_016744575.1. Taxonomy (GTDB): domain Bacteria; phylum Campylobacterota; class Campylobacteria; order Campylobacterales; family Sulfurimonadaceae; genus BB26. Next base: position 23,251 of record JADGEC010000003.1, read on the forward strand.
TAACCCCGTGTGTCATCAGCGTTTCATACGACTTTGTGATCAAGGCAGGTCAGATGAGAACTATCTTGTCTTACCTTACTACCGTAACTGATTACGATGGCAAGGGACTAACGATACCTCGAATGAAAAATATGCTAAATGCATATTTTCATCGAGTAAGCTCTTATCGATGTATGAAACACCTTCGGGAGGTCTATCAAGTTCCTACTGTAAATATCAATTAGATAAGTCTTACTAACACTTCGTCTAAACAGTCACTCTCTTCCACACCGTCTCATCCCAATAATCAGACTAAAAAGAGTGCGATGTTTCACGTGAAACAAGTATGATCACCTCTTATACCTGTTTCACGTGAGAGCATAAGTCATAATTGCCATAGTATCCGTTTATAAAAAGTCAGTTCAAGCACTTATACCCGTTGTAGCTTATCTCTAATACTCATATATAAATACATTGAACAGCAATATTTTAGTCAAATACATGTTTGATCTTTATCTGTTTTAGCAACTGACATAGATACTTATCAAAGCTTACGACATCTATTCAAAATACCATAAGTAGGGAGTTGAAGTGCCTATATTACTACAATATCATCCTGACATCTGTGTGTAAAGTATTCTTTATTCTAGGCATATATAAGAGTGTGATGTTGGTGATCATTAGTAAACAAAGCTGTTGTCTTTTATATTACCAAGACCTCTTTCAATTTGACTATCACGTCTTTAGTAAGAGCATCTACAATTGGTTGATCTATAAAAAATTAGCTATAAGTCATACTGTCTATACACGGAACAACTGTTAATTAGTAAAATAGGTCAGCTACTAAATAAAGTAGTTAGCCGGTATGTGCGCCACGACCTATAAACGAAACAAGACTATAGAAACAGTTATATATCTCAACAAAACTCACTAAATGGTAAGATTTCGAATCATAGATGTTTCACGTGAAACATCTATTGTTAGCACATATAATACTCTATGATTAAGTATAAAAGCTCTATCAGATACGTCGACTTTCTATTATCTGTTCTCTCCTAACAAGTCATAACTTCAAGACTAATACAATCTATACACCATAAAGTGTTACTCTCTATTGAATATAATATCACTTCAAGTACAGTAAGTAGGGAGTTCAAGAGAGCTTATCAATAGAAGGGCGCACTGCATTAAAGTCTCTTAATAGAGGAGAACACATACATTCATACTGGAAAACTAACACCCTTGTGATGTTCTACATTCAAATGCTTTATAACCCTATCTACTCTTATGACTTTACTGTTAACGAACAGAGATCTTTAGCTCTACTTAACACCTCTATATTAACTCAATATAAGAGTAGTCAAACTATACATCATCAAATCGCATTGCACTAAAAGCCTCTTTAATGAAGTCTTCTTTTGAGTGGATACTGTAACGATTCTCTTTATACTCAAAGTCTAATTGTGAGGCATGTAGTAAAAGCCGTGTTGCCCCACTAAGTTGAAGGCGTTCATCTGCTGTGATTTCTTTATCAAGAAACCGAAGTACATCTTTTTCATTTTGTCCATATATAGGATCACCAACAATTGGATGTTTCACGTGAAACAAATGAACTCTTATTTGATGCTGTCTACCTGTAAAAGGTCTAGCCTTTACTAATGTCATATCTTTATCTGGAAAATACTGCAGTGGTTCTATCTCAGTTTTTGAATGTTTACCTTCACTATTGACTTTGACGACCATCCGAACCAATGCACTTTTATCTTCTCTTCTAAGCAGGGGTTCTTCTATAGTTGTTTCACGTGAAACATACCCATGCACTAATGCAAGATAAGACTTCTGCATCGCTCTTGCTTCGAACATCATCTTAAGGTCTCGCTCACTTTTCTTGTCACGAGAAGCCAATACCAGACCACTTGTCTCCTGGTCAATACGGTGAGTGATGTTAGCATCACTTCCGAAATAAAAACGTATCTCATCGATCAATGAATAGGGTGTCTGACGACTTTGTGGATGGACTAAGACCCCACTTGGCTTATCAAACAAAGCAAACACAGGTGTGACAAATAGAGGTCTCAAACCTCTGCTTTTGGGCTCAAAACAGACAAACTCAAACTCACCGCTTACATAACCTGAGGCATTCACCATAGGAATCCCATCAACAAATACTCGTCCTCTAGATATCTGACTCTGAGCCTGTTTTTGTGTATAACCAAGTTCTCTTATTAGAAAGAGAAAGGCCTTTGTCTTATGAGGTGAAAATAGCTTTTTTAGTACAAAAGGCATGCTGATACTCCCTTGATCTAAACCCTTTATTAGAGTCACTTGGATATTATAAAAGACTTAAAAAAACCAGGCAAAAAAGCACTTGCTTCCTTACCTGATTAGTATTATTGTGTGGCATTCTAACACAAACATGACTCTCATTTTATTTAGTAAAGGCAGTAACGGATGATAGAAAGATACTCTCGTGAAGAGATGAGCTCCAAGTGGACGATGCAGGCCAAATACCAGGCCTGGCTTGATGTTGAGAAAGCAGTGGTCAAGGCATGGAACAGACTGGGTCTGATACCTGATGAAGATGCTGACAATATCGTCAAGAACGCAGATTTTGATATAGCACGTATTGATGAGATCGAAGCAGTCACAAGACATGACCTCATAGCTTTCACCACTTCTGTCTCAGAGACACTAGGTGATGAGAGTCGTTGGTTCCATTATGGGATGACCTCTTCAGACACTATCGATACAGCCGTGGCCGTACAGATGAAAGACTCACTACTTCTAGTCATCGAAGATGTCAAGATGATAATGGAGTCTATCAAGAAACGGGCTTATGAGCAGAAGATGACATTGATGGTCGGACGCTCTCACGGCATACATGGTGAGCCTATTACGTTTGGTCTTGTGTTAGCTGTTTGGTATGATGAGATGGCTCGTCATCTTGAGAACCTGGAGCAGACGCTTGATGTTATATCAGTGGGCCAAGTGTCCGGAGCTATGGGTAACTTCGCTCACGCACCGTTAGAGCTCGAAGAGTACACATGTGAAGAGTTAGGCCTCAAAGCAGCACCAGCGTCCAACCAGGTCATCCAACGTGATCGTTATGCACGTTTGGCTACTACCCTGGCACTGATGGCGAGTACTATTGAGAAGTTTGCCGTTCAGGTCCGTCACTGGCAGCGGACTGAAGTGTATGAGTGTGAGGAGTTCTTTGCAAAAGGCCAGAAGGGTTCTTCTGCTATGCCTCACAAACGTAACCCTATCTTGACTGAGAACATCACTGGTCTCGCACGCATGATCCGTGCCTATGCTATTCCAGCCATGGAGAACGTCTCACTCTGGCATGAGCGTGACATCTCACATAGTTCGACTGAACGTTTTTGGTTACCGGACTCATTCATCACCACAGATTTTATGCTTCACCGCATGAACAACGTCATCGCCAACTTGGTGGTCTATCCTGAGAACATGATGAAGAACCTAAACCTTACAGGAGGTCTTGTCTTCTCGCAACGCGTCCTACTCGAACTCCCTAAACAAGGTGTCTCACGTGAGGATGCTTACCGTATTGTCCAGCGTAATGCTATGCAAGTCTGGGAAGGGTTGCAACAAGGTAAGCCTGCAGTCAACGAAGCAGGAGAGAGTCTCTACCTAGAGTACCTTCTTGGTGATGATGAGTTGCGTAAGAGTCTAAGTGAAGAGACCATCAGAGACTGTTTTGATTATGGTTATTATACTAAGAATGTCGATAAGATATTCGAACGTGTCTTCAAGTAATATACAATAGAAACAGATTATACAGAGTATAAGGAAAGTACATGATCACCATTATTAAGCGCAACGGACGGCGCGAACCTCTTGATATCTCTAAGATACAAAAGTATACTTCTGCTGCCGTCAAAGGGCTGAGTAATGTCTCACAAAGCGAACTCGAAGTCGATGCACAGATACAGTTTCGTGATGGCATCTCTTCCAAAGAGATCCAGGAGACACTGATAAAGACAGCAGTCGATAAGATCGATATTGATGAGCCTAACTGGACCTTTGTCGCATCGAGACTATTTCTATATGACCTCTATCATACTGTCAATAACTATACCGGATACAGTCCCTTACTTACGTACTTTGAACGCGGTGAGAAAGAGGGGCGTATCCTCCTTGGCTTGAAAGAGAAGTATGACCTTGAAGAGCTGGACAAACACATAAGACCAGAGCGCGACCTTCAGTTCAACTACCTAGGTGTCAAGACACTTTATGATCGTTATCTCATCAAAGATAAAGAGGGCAAGCCCATAGAGCTTCCACAACATATGTTCATGGCGATCTCGATGTTCCTCGCACAAAACGAGGAGAACCCTCAAGAGTGGGCCCTCAAGTTCTATAACATGGTCTCCAAGTTTGAAGTGATGCTAGCGACACCTACTCTCTCTAATGCACGTACGACTCGTCACCAGCTGAGTTCGTGTTATATTGGTTCTACACCTGATAACATCGAAGGGATCTTTGATGCCTATAAAGAGATGGCATTACTATCTAAGTTTGGTGGCGGTATTGGTTGGGACTGGACGAATGTCCGTGCTATGGGTTCATCCATCGATAACCACAAACATGCCGCAGGCGGGACCGTTCCATTTCTCAAGATCACTAACGACATAGCTATCGCTGTAGACCAACTTGGTACCCGTAAAGGTGCTATCGCGGTCTATCTTGAGCCGTGGCACATCGACATCCATGACTTCCTGGACCTGAAGAAGAACTCAGGTGAAGAGCGTAGACGTGCACACGACCTATTTCCTTCTATGTGGTTGAACAACATCTTTATGAAACGTGTTGTTGCAGATGCTATGTGGACCATGTTCGATCCATATGACTGTAAAGATCTTAGTAGCCTTCATGGTGAGGCCTTTGAAAAACGTTATCTTGAGCTCGAAAAAGACGAGAGTATAGTCAAAGAGTACACCAAAGCAAAAGACCTTTGGAAGAAGATACTGACTAGCTACTTTGAGACAGGAAGTCCGTTCCTCTGCTTTAAAGACAATGCTAACCGGGCTAACCCCAATGACCACTTCGGAACGATCCGTAGCTCAAACCTATGTACGGAGATCTTCCAGAACACCCAGCCTAATCACTATCTCACCAAACTCAAGTTTGAAGATGGTGACTTTCTTACGTTTGAAGAGCATGAGAGAGTCACTGTCGACAGCGGTATAACAAAACCGGCTAACAAAGTGACAGCACTCGACTCCATCAATGGTCGTCAGATCTACATCGTCGAGAAAGAGAAGATCGATGGAGCTACCGCTGTCTGTAACCTAGCATCTATCAACCTCTCACGTATCAACACTAAAGAGGATATCGAACGTGTCGTACCTATCGCGATGCGTGCGTTAGACAACGTGATAGACCTGAACTTCTATCCACTTGAAAAAGTAAAGCGTACCAATATGCGCAGCCGTTCAGTCGGTCTGGGTGTTATGGGTGAAGCACAGATGTTAGCTGAGCAAGCTATCAGCTGGGGGACACAGGAACATTTTGACAAGATCGATGAAGTGATGGAGGCTGTCAGTTATAACGCCATAAACGCCTCTTCTGATCTTGCAGCAGAGAAAGGTGCCTACTCTGAGTTCGACGGCTCTAAATGGAGTCGGGGTATCTTCCCTATGGACCATGCTAACGCTGAAGTGTTAAACCTTATAGATCGCGGTGGTCTTTTTGCTTCGACCTATGATTGGGAAGTGTTACGTGAGAAAGTCAAAAGTCAGAAGATGCGGAATGGTTACCTGATGGCTATCGCACCGACTAGTTCTATCTCCATCCTGACAGGGACTACACAGGCCATCGAACCAGTCTACAAACGCAAATGGTATGAGGAGAACCTCTCCGGACTCATCCCGGTCGTCGCACCTAATCTAAGCCCGGATACATGGGAGTATTATACCCCTGCATACGACCTTGATCAGACCATACTTATCAAAGCAGCTTCTATCCGCCAGAAGTGGATAGACCAGGGTCAGAGTCTTAATATCTTTATAACTCTAGATAAGGCCAGCGGGAAGTATCTCAATGATATCTATACCCTTGCATGGCGACTCGGTCTTAAGTCGACCTACTATCTACGTAGTCAATCTCCTGAGGCAGTTAGTGATGTAGAAGACCGCTCTATGGAGTGTGTCGGGTGTCAATAGGATGAGACCACTATCACCCTCCTCTACCTCTTCACTCATGGAACGTATTGAGGATGTCAAAGGTGGAGAGCTACGCTCCATCGTCATGAAGGACCCTACGACATTCACCCTCACCTTCTCTGTACAAGACAAGAACCGTGGTTTTGACTGGCTCAACATAGCCTTTGAGATAAGCGGTATCTATGATGCACGACTGATCGATGATAAGAAGCTCGCGTTTGTCGATATGAGTGATGGTGTTAGTATAGTGTTTGAAGATAGTGAGTGTGGATTTCTTTTTGGAGATTATCGCTCTTTAGACTCTGCTGCTGATTCGATGATGTACATACTCGGTGACTCTATAAAATACGAAGAACTCCCTTTCTCAGAGTAAAGAGAGTCTCCAAACATCAGGTGTTATCTATTTGGCTACAGATCAAGTCCTTGTAGCTAAGACTCGCTCTCATCTCTGAATACTAGTAGAGTTAGGCTCAGTTACTGACTAGCCTCATCAAACAATACACTCACACAAGACTCTATCATAGTGTAGACTTTATCAAAGCCATCATAGCCTGGAAAGAAGTATGGGTCAGGGACATCTTCATCATCATGACCAAAGGAGCCCAGCTTTACTAACGACTTGGCACCAAGACGTTTGAGGTCGTTATAGTTCTTCTCATCCAGTGCGATGATGAGATCAAAGCGCTCAAAGTCCTCTATCGTGACCTGACGTGCTCGTTGACCTGATATATCGACATCATGACTCTTAGCCACTTTGATAGAGTCATCACATGGTGACTCACCTACATGCCAACTGCCTGTCCCAGCCGAATCAATACGTACATCCAGTCCACGTTCATCGGCTATCTTCTTTGCGATGCCCTCAGCAAGAGGTGAGCGGCAGATATTGCCCAAACAGACAAATAGTAAAGAGTTCATCTTTTTCGTACCACTATACGGATCAACTCCGCATCACCCTGATGTCCCCTACCCTCATGGAGTAGATCGACCACCTCTTCAAGTCTCAAGATCTCTATATCGCTGCGGTCAAAGATATTTTGTAATGAGTCTACCGTGTAGAGTAACTCCGGGTCTTTTGGGCCGCCACTTTGTAATGGTAACTGTTTGATAGAGAAGAACTCTGCTACGAAGACACCAGAGGGCTTTAAAGCGCTAATAGCCTTACCGAAGGCCAAAGTCCTCAGAGGTTCTTTAAGATGCAAGAACGAGGCCATAACAGCGTCGTAGTGCACTTCTGCTTCCCAGTGAGCGAGATCGATGTGTAAGGTCTTGATATCGACATCCATATCTGTTGCAAGCTGCTGAGCTTTATTGAGACCTATATCAGATGCGTCAAGTGCGAGGACACTATGACCGTGCAACGCTGCGTAACAGGCATTACGCCCTTCTCCTTCGCCTAAAAACAAGATACTTGAAGATGCTGGGAGTCCATCGATATGGGACGCAAGATAACTATTTGGTGCTTTTCCATACAGATAGCCTTCGCGTGAGAACTTCCCGTTCCAGAGATCCTGCATCATTTCTGTACTCCATTTAAGATCGGGACGAACTGACACTCTTCGAGCGGGTACTCGATGAGTCTGCCTGCTTTTTTTACAAAACGTGTGATGACCTGCTTACCACCCTTCTCTACCGGAGCGACCAAGATACCTTCTGGCTTGAGCTGATCGATCAGCTTTTGGGGTATCACTTTCGCAGAGGCTGAGAAGAGTATGCGATCGTACGGCGCGTACTGGACCCATCCATTTTGACCATCATCGGTCCGGGTATGGATGTTAGTGATACGTAAGTGTCTAAAACGTCTCTTGGCTTCGACCATCAATGGTTCTATCCGCTCAATAGTAAACACCCCTCGGAAAAGATGCGCGAGTACTGCCGCCTGATAACCACTACCACACCCTACTTCAAGGACTCGGTCTGCTCCTTTTGGAGAGAGGTACTCTGTCATCTTTGCAACGGTCAAGGGTGAACTTATCCACTGCTTTGCCCCTATTGGTAATGCATCGAGCTTATAGGCATTGTGTCTGAAACCAGGTGGGACAAAAGCTTCTCTATCTGTCTTCTCGATCGCCTCTTTGACATCTTTACTCAACTTAAACTGCTTGTCTATATCATCTGCCAGACGGCGTGTCTTAATAGCTGTAATATGATTAAGCATCTATCCCCACATCTAAATAGCGACGCATCTTACGCACCTCGTTTTTATTGTATTTGACTTCCAGACTCTTCTCATTGCCATTACGTAAAGCTACACCAAAGGGAGTGATGATACCGGATTCACCGGTCATCTCCTCATTAGACGTATCACTGACCACGACATAACATTGGTTTATCACAGCAAGTGCTTCGGTAAGCACTATAAGGTTCTCTTTTCTAAGGACTCCCCATTGTGCTGGCATGACGATGATATCTGCCCCTTCAAGTCTCTGCCATAGGGACTTGAAACGCAATTCAAAACAGATAAGTAGACCCATTCGGATACCATCTACTTCAAACAATACGATCTCATCATCACTACCCTCTTTGAAATGGCCATGTTCACCACCAAATCTAAAAAGTCTGGCCTTCGCCTGCTCATGGACTACCCTGCCCTGAAACAGTACTTTAGCGACATTGTAGATACCGTCACTGCGTCTTTCTATCATGGTCAAGACGATGATACGTTCATCTGTATGTCCTAACAACGACTTAAGTGCTATTGGCGTAAAGTCAGCTGCCTCATCAAAATGCTCATAATCAAAGTTAGTCAAGCAGACTTCCGGTGCGACGACAAGGGCATTGGAAGGTGTATCATCTATCAGGGAGAGTAGTGTTGTGAGGTTTTCATCGTAGTCTGAGGTGGTCGTGTATCGAAGAGAGATAAGAGGACGTATTCCGTCACTCTTGGAGTCCGTCTCGCTATGGGTCTTCATCTACCAGTCATCACCAAAGTCGAGACTTCCTTTTGAGTAGTTTGTCACCGTACCCTCAAAGAAGTTAGTCTTCTGATCATTGAACTTAGCAAAATCATCGACCCATTTTATAGGGTGTTCCACATTATAGAGTTTCTCGAAACCGACCGACGTCAAACGGTCGTCAGCAAGGTACTTGATGTACTGCTCGACTATCTCATCAGTAAGTCCCAGTATCTGACCCTGAGTGATGTACTGACCCCACGCCGTCTCCAGTTTTACCGCACTTCTAAACATCTCATAGACTTCGGCTTTGAGCTCTTCGGTAAAAAGATCTGATCGTTCTCGTCTCAAGGTATTTATGAGGTTTTGAAACAGTACCAGGTGGGTCACTTCATCACGCTGGATAAAGCGAATCATCTGAGCAGAACCCAACATCTTACCTGAGCGTGCCAGCGTATAGATATAAGTAAACCCACTATAGAAGTAGATGCCTTCAAGGATCTGGTTCGCAAAACAGGCTTTTAGGAAATTACTCTCCGTAGGGTCCTCTGCTAATCTCGTATAGATAGCCGCGATCTCGTCGTTCTTGGACTTCAACATCATATCTCTGCGCCAGAGCTCATAGATCTCTTCAGAATTTTGTGAGATAGAGTCGACCATGACGGCATAACTCTGTGAGTGCAGGGCTTCTTCATACGACTGTCGGACAAGGATCAAGTTGACTTCAGGTGCGGTCACATAGGGGTTGACGTTGTCTATCAAGTTGTTCGTCTGTAGCGAGTCCATGAAGATCAACTGTGACAAAGCCTTATCGTAGGCATCTTTTTCTGCTGCTGTCAGGTTCTTATAGTCGTTGACATCACGCGTCATATCGACCTCTTTAGGAAACCAGGTGTTATTTAACATCACCTCCCAAAGATTATAGGCCCACTGATATTTGATGTTGTTCAGTTCAAAGATACCCGTCGGGTCTCCGCCAAAAATACGACGTTCATTGACGCTCTCGGTAGATTCGGGGTTGTAGATCTTTTTTCTATCCATGTTAGTACCTCGTCGTACTTAAATAAAGTTTTTGATTATGACTAAAAAGAGGTTTATCGGTAATTAAACAACACAGAAATCCATTGGATCCATGTATGTTTCAAGATGACCTGCTATTTAGATGCAAGCAGGCCAGATGAAGTCAGAGATATGTGCAGTCTACTTTTTAGTACGTGAGTGACGCTTACGCTCGATCTCGTTTAAGTAACGTTTACGAATACGGACACTTTTTGGTGTGACTTCAAGAAGCTCATCGTCTTCTATCCACTCCAGTGCTTTTTCCATACTCATATCACGTGGTGGGACAAGTTTGATAGCATCGTCTGCGCCTGAAGAACGAACGTTTGACTGCTGCTTTCCTTTGATAGGGTTGATCTCAAGGTCATTAGAACGGCTATGCTCACCAACGATCATACCGTTGTAGACTTTGTCCTGAGGTCCGATGAACATCACGCCACGGTCTTGCAGGTTAAAGATAGAGTAGGCCAGGGCAGTACCGTTCTCCATAGAGATAAGTGCACCATACTGGCGACTCTCTACAGAACCGGAGAACGCACGGAAGTCCATGAACGAGTGGTTCATGATACCTTCACCTTTAGTATCAGTCAGGAACTGTCCACGGAAACCGATAAGTCCACGTGCCGGGATCTCAAACTCAATACGGGTGAAACCCTCACCCATCGGTGTCATCGCTTTCATCTCTGCTTTTCGTTTACCAAGACGCTCGATGATCGTACCTGAGTTCTCTTCAGGGACATCGATGACCAGGTGCTCAAACGGCTCGCACTTGACACCTTCTATCTCTTTTACGATGACTTCAGGTCTGGAGATACCGAACTCGAAGTCCTCACGACGCATGTTCTCAGCCAAGATCGTGATCTGTAGCTCGCCACGTCCAGAGACCTTGAACTTACCCTCTCCGATGACCTCAAGCTGCATAGCCACATTGGTCGTCATCTCTGACTCCAATCGGGTCTGCAGTTTGTTGGATGTGACGTGCTTACCCTCTGTACCTGCGAGAGGAGAGTCATTTACTGAGAAGACGACGGTCAGTGTCGGCTCTTCGATATGCATCGGATCAAGAGGCATAGGGTTGTCTGGGTCTACGACCGAGTCTCCGACATCGACAGTCTCAAGTCCAGCAAATGCGATGATATCACCCGCTTCTGCCTGATCGATCTCCGTACGTGCAAGTCCCATAAAACCGATCAGCTTACTGATCCGTCCCTTTGTCATCTCACCATCAGCCTTAGCCAGCATGATGTTATCGCCTTTTCTGACTGTACCATTAAAGATACGGGCAATACCTATCTTTCCGACATAATTATCATAATCAAGCGTGAAGACCTGAGCCTGTGCCGGATTATTAGCATCACCATCAGGGACTGGGACCTCGTTAATGATCGTCTCGAAGAGACATTCGAAGTTACCATCCTCATCATCCATATCCATCTTAGCGATACCATCTCTGGCAGCTGCATAGACAATAGGGAAGTCCTGCTGTTCATCAGTCGCACCCATAGCTACAAATAGGTCAAAGACCTCATCGACGACACGGTCTGGATCAGCAGATGGTTTGTCGATCTTATTGATGACGACAATAGGCATCTTACCAAGTGCAAGCATCTTTTTGACGACAAACTTAGTCTGAGGCATGACCCCTTCATAAGCATCGACAAGTACCAAGACACCATCGACCATCTTCAAGACGCGCTCTACCTCACCACCGAAGTCAGCGTGGCCCGGAGTATCGATGATATTGATCTTATGGTCTTTATAACGGATAGCCGTGTTCTTTGACAAGATCGTAATACCGCGCTCACGCTCCAACGCATTACTGTCCATGGCGCGCTCATCATGATGCTCGTGTGAACCAAATGTCCCTGATTGCTCCAACAAGCCATCTACTAGTGTGGTCTTACCGTGGTCGACGTGTGCGATCACTGCGATATTTCTGATCTTTTGCAAATAAAGTTCCTTCTTAAGGCACCTTAAGCAAGGGCCTTTAAATAATTTCGCGATTATATCTAAAATGAAGTAAAAAAGATGTTACATCCTTGATCTACATAGACAAACTAGCTTATTGTTACACTATGGAATACAATTTGCTTATAATTTAAACTACTATCTTAGAGCCCTTATTACGGGCAATAAAGGAGAGTCTCATGCTGATGATGGATGTAGCAACAGATAAAAGCAGTCAATCACCACTATCACTGCTTCCAGGAAAAGATGAAGGTGACCCTAAAGCGTTTGACAAACTACTTAAAGGGCTTACCCTCTCTTTGGGCAAAGGAAAGTCTATCTCTACCGAGGGCCTGACACTACTACTAAGCAAAGAGCAGGCTCTCCAAGAGACAAGCATGCTCCCGAGTGCTGTTCCAAAGCTCGAGCAGGGCAAAGAGAAGGCTGTCGAGAAGTCACTTCTAAATCTGCTGCACGGAGAGGATACGGACGAAGAGAGCGTTAGCAGTAGTAGTGACCTGCAAGAGATAAAGACGCTTAATCCAAAGATCACCTCTAACATGCCTCCACGACAGCTGAATGAACTCATTCAAGATGCCAAGGCCTACCTCAAGACCGAGATCAGCCGTATCTCTGATGTCAAAGAGATGCCAAAGACCCTTAAAGGACTCGTAGAACTTGCCCAAAAGGTCGGTGTCGATCTCACTAAAGTCACACTGGAGAGCGTTCAGGTAAAAAATACAGGTACGATGGCAGTACCTACTACAGAGAAAAGTAAAGGTGAGGCACAACAGGTAGTCGTCGAGAAGAGGGCAGGTATAAAGAACATACCAACTGCCCAACTAATACAGCAACAGACACAGACTCCTGAAGCAAAAAGCACTAAACATGCTGAACCATTACAGACACTGCTGCAGAAATCAACAGAACCACTCAAAGCAGCGACACCAACAGAACAACCTGCACGATCTGTACCACTTGGTCAGACGGTCATCTCTGATACAAAAGCAGAGCAGTCTCAAGCACAGACTTCAGCACAACTCAAGAGTGCTGTCAATACCGTCGCAGTAGCCTCTACAGATAAAAGAGCAGTGACCAAGAGTAAAGAGGAGCCTGTACAGAGACAAAGTAGATCTGTCACAGCCCAGAGTGCCGTAGACAAAAACGCAGCACTACCTCAGGCTTCTATCGCTCTCGATGATGGCGTGAGTGCAGAGGTTATGGCAAAACAGTCCAAACAGCCTCTTTTTTCCTCCGCTCTAAACACACTTGTCCATGGAGAGAAAGAGTCCTCTGAGATGAGCTTGGAAAACAGTGCTAAAACAGTAGATACAACACCTAAAAGCAGTACATCCATGGCTTCGATCACAAATTCCGATCAGCTTGAGAACAAGATGAACGAAGCCAAACAGACGATGCGTCATTTTGCCGGTGAGATAAAAGAGGCGATCCAAAACTACAAATCACCATTCACAAGGATCAAGATACAGTTGAACCCAGCCAAACTGGGAGAAGTCGATGTCACAATGGTACAACGGGGCAATAACCTCCATATCAACATCAGCTCCAACACTACAGCTATCACGACCCTGGCACAAAACGCTACGGAACTCAAGACCCAGCTCTCACAAAACGGCATGGGCAGCACCACGATGAACTTTAGTAACAGCTCCAACTCAGAACAACAGCAGCAACAGCAGCGCCAGCATATTGCTGAGCTTTATGAGCAGTTTGAGAACAGTGAAGAGTTCGAGTTGATGGAAAGTCTCGAACTTATCATCCCGAAATACGTATAGAAAGGACAGATCATGGCATCAAGTATCACATCTCCAACAACAACGGCGACTACCGAAACGACCTCGACGACTACAAGCGAAAACCCTAATGGTATCCTTGGTAAGGATGATTTCATGAAACTGCTACTTATACAGTTGCAGTATCAAGACCCCACCGACCCCATGGATAGTTCGGAGATCCTTACTCAGACATCACAGCTTGCACAACTCGAATCAGCTGATAACACCAATACTGCTCTGGAGAAGCTCTCAGAGTCTTTGCTCACCAGTATGCAGTTCTCTACCATCGCGGCTATCGGTAAGATGGCTGATCTTGGAAGCGACTCTATCACACTTGATGCTGAAGGGGGCAACAGCTCTTTTGATATCTTCTTCCCAACAGACATCGCCAGTGGGTCAGTGGAGATCCGTGACGGTGATGGTTCACTTATACAGTCCATCTCCGTTCCTGAAAGCTCAGCTGGAGCACAGACCTTCAACTGGGATGGGACCACATCCGGCGGTGACGCGGCAGCAGAGGGAATCTATCACGTCAGTGCGACCTATGGTGCAAATGATGGCAGCACAGGTACAGTGAAACTCGGCTCCTACCCAATAGAGTCCATCCGTTTTGAAGAAGGGACTCCTCTGGCAAAAGTAGGCTCTTCGTATGTGTCATTTGACGATATCTATGAGGTCTACTAGTCATGAACCAAGCATTCTATACAGGCATAGTAGGTATGCAGGCACACCAGCACAGTATCGATGTCGTCGCTGACAATCTGGCCAATGTGAACACAGTGGGTTTTCGCTCCAGTCAGGCAGAGTTCGCCTCTATCTTCGAAGAGGTCCTAAACAGCTCCTCATCGGGATCTACGACTAATGACAGTATAGGGGAAGGCACACGTATCCAGGCAACTGTCACAAATATGCAACAGGGTTCTCTACTACTTGCAGACCAGAACACAGACCTTGCTATTGAAGGGGATGGATGGTTCGGTATCAACGGTAATGGACAGGACCTATATACTCGTGCAGGAGGATTTACCTTTGACGGTGATCGAAACCTTGTGACCGGTGATGGGTTCTATGTACTGGGCACAAAGGGAGACAACTTCACCGATGGTATCTTGACTGAACAACTTGGCCAGGTCGCTATAGCCGATGTAGGATCCCAAGAGGCTCTTATCCTTCCTGATACCCTTAGTTTTCCTGTCCAGCCTTCTACACTAGCGACATTTTCCGGAAACCTGGGTACCGAGGAGATATTACGATCGGTCAGTGCCGTGGTCATCTCCGCAAACAATGAACATAACCGCCTACGACTGGACTTTACTCAGACTGTCCCGCAACCTACGACAGGTACAGCCTGGAATATTGTCGGCACCACGACTAGTAATGATGGAGAGACAGTCTACGACACCCAGACCGGCTCTGCCATATTTGGTGAGACTGGAGAATTGATAAGTTTTACAATACCTGCAGTCGACAATGATGGTACCTCTGTCGCTGTGGACCTGGGCAGCGGATTTACCGGTGTCATCGCCAATGTCAGCGAGAGCGCACCAGCGCTCACCTCTGAAGCCGATGGCTTTGAGGGGGGAGACCTGACCGGTTACCGCATCAATGAGAACGCCGATATCATCGCCGCTTTCAGTAACGGACGTAGCAGTGCTGTCGGCAAGATCGCACTTTACCATTTTCAAAACGACCAGGGGCTTGACCGCATCAACGGCAGTCGTTTTGAAGAGAGTGCCAACAGCGGCAAACCGATCTTCTATCAGGATACCGCAGGTAATAATATCTTAGGCGCAAACATACACAGTGGAAGACTTGAAGGCTCAAATTCAAGTATGGAGCAAGGCTTGACAGAGCTCATCATCTTGCAGCGCTCCTTTGATGCCAACTCAAAAAGTGTCACGACAGGAGATGAGCTTATCCAAAAAGCACTCAATATGGATGCATAAGCTTCTATCTGGACACTATGACTAACAAGCACGATACTTTCTCTACGGAAGTGATGCTTTGAAAGACCGTAAGGCTTTTGTAAAAAAGTGACCTTGCAGTAAATACAATATTTAAAGTGAGATTTTGGAACGCTCTTTGCTTTAAATGTCTACTAACGTAAAAGGATTTAAAATGTTAAAATCACTTTTTTCAGGCGTCTCCGGTCTTCAAGCTCACCAGATCGCAATGGATGTCGAATCTAATAATATAGCTAATGTCAATACCACCGGATTCAAATACTCCCGAGCCAACTTCTCAGATATGCTGGCCCAGACCAACCAGATCGCGACTGCACCACAGGGTGACCTTGGTGGTAAGAACGCGGTCCAGGTCGGACTAGGTGCGAGTGTCTCATCTGTCACACGGATCCACTCCCAAGGTTCTATCCAGGCGACGGACAAGAACACGGACGTCGCCATACAGGGTGAAGGCTATTTCATTGTCAGTCCCGATGGAGGAAGTACCTACCAATACACCCGTTCTGGGGACTTTAAATTTGATGCCGACGGAAACTTTGTCGATAATAACGGTTTTGTAGCCCAGGGCTGGATGCGTGATGATGAGACCGATAAAGTCGACTCCACGGCTCCGATCACTAACATCGTGATCCCTCCGGGACTCACCACTCCTGCGAACGCCACTGACGAGGTAGTCTTAAAAGCCAACCTGAACTCCGGCCCCAATGTCGAGAACTTCACAACAGCCTATGCAACTGATGTTGCGGGTGTGACTACCGACTCTAATGGCAATGAGATCGCTTCAGGAAATATGGGCGTACTGTTCAATGATAGTGGCGAAGCATTTAGCCTGCAAGATGACCAGGGAATCTGGGGCTCATTCCAATCTGCTACTGTGACCGCCGCTGCCGCAGTCGGTGCAGGTGTTCAAGACCTTGACGTCACCTTTATCAATGACGAAGGTGCCGCGATCCAGATCACTACGACGACTCCTGTGACCACGCCGGCACAGACAGGCACGCAAAATGCACAGACCTTTGCCGCAGCCATCAATGCCAGGACATCAGAGACTGGGATAGAGGCTTCCGTCGATGTAGCGACCGACCAACTGATCTTGACCAACCCCAATGATGATTCGACCAGCGGTCACAATATCCGGATATCAGCCGTAGCTGGAGACAGTGGTCTTCTCGTCGCTGATACGATCACCGCTTATCGCTATCTCTACAGTTCGACAGGTGCTGATGCCACCGTTGATTCAGATAAGAAGTTTCAGACGATCGCAGACCTACGCCATGCGATGCAACTACAGGCGACACAAGACCAACTGGTTACTGGTGGGTCACCTACTATCATCATCAACGATCAGGGTAAGTTCGAGGTCTCCAATGTCTCAGGATCCGAGGATCTGAGTGTCAAGATGACAGGATACTCAGTGCCCGGCACCTCAGAGAACGTCCTTTTTACACGAAGTATGCAGGCGATGAACGCCGCACTTCCAGCCGGCTCTACAGGACAGGCCATCTCTCAGGCTTTCAATGCAGCCACACACTCAAGCAGTATTGATGTCTATGACTCACTCGGATCGAAACATACCTTGCGTATGGAGTTTAGAAAGACCGAAGTAGACACTACGACTGGTAGCACCTGGACGATGACCATCACCGTACCCGAACCCGGTAGTATCGACACTGTCTCACCATTAAACGAGAAATCGGGGCAAGTACGCTTCAACAATGACGGTTCATTAGCAACATTCTCACCTCCGAACCTCTCCTTCACTGCCAACAATGGTTCTTCACCCAACCAGCAAGTCAATATGACTTTAGGTACGTCAAATGCATTTGATGGGATGACCAGTTTCGACTCTACCTCCTCCACATCTGGTATCTCACAAGATGGATATACCGGCGGTGACTTGCAAGGAATCAGAATCGACCAAAGCGGTACACTAGTCGGTTCGTTCTCCAATGGTCGTTCTTTCGGTCTTGCTCAGATAGCCATGGCGAAGTTTGCCAACAACGAAGGCCTTATCGCTGATGGCGGCAATGTCTTCTTACAAACGGCAAACTCTGGTAATCCGATCATCGGGGAAGCAGCCACGGCAGGTCGAGGCTTTATCCAGTCATCTTCCCTTGAAGCTTCTAACGTCGACCTGAGTAAGTCACTTACTCAACTCATCATCATCCAGCGTGGTTTCCAGGCTAACGGTAAGACGATCACCACGTCTGACCAGCTACTACAGACCCTTATTGGATTGAAACAGTAGTCTTTAGCGGGCTTACAGCCCGGCTAAAAAACTAAAAACTAAAACATAAGAGTTACCGCTTCTTATCTTCCATAGATCTCATTAAACAGCGTCATCGCATATCTATCGCTCATCGATGCCATATAATCAGCGATAACACGCTGTTTGTTTCGCTTATCAAACTGTTTGAAGTAGTAAGTCGGCAGCATCTTTGGTTCCTCGACAAGCGCACCAAACAATCCGATGATAGCCTGCTTACCTGCATACATCTTTCGCACTATCTGTTTATGTTGATAAAGCTCATGATAAAGCAACTTCTTCAACTGTTTTATCTCTGTCTCCAAAGCTGCATCAAACCCTATCGGTATCCGTTCAGTGAAAGCTAGTCTTGTACCTTGTCCTTCCTCAGTACTGACCTGGGACTTTGTATACGCTAACAGGGAGTAGACAAGGTGATTGATGAGATGCGAGCTGAAACGGTAGCGAAACATCTCATCCTCCTCCTCATCGATACCTTCATCATGGACCTTCTCTATGATCTCACTGATCAGGCGGTTCTTCTTCAACGTATCAAAACTGATGAGTCCGGAGTTGACACCATCATCGATATCATGGCTTAAGTAAGCGATCTCATCGGCACGGTCGACGATCATCGCTTCGAAAGAGGGGTGACTGGAGAGATCGAACTGTTCGTCTATCTCATCACTCAGAAATGATTTCTTATACGGATAAGAGTGTTTGAGAATCCCTTCAAGCGTAGCAAAAGTAAGGTTGAGTCCGTCAAACTGCTTATAACGCTTCTCTAACAGCGTGACGACCCGAAAACTCTGATAGTTATGATCAAAACCATTCTTTGAACCAGCCTCTTTTAGACAGCGGTCGAGTGTATCTCCACCGACATGACCGAAAGGGGTATGACCCAGATCATGTGAAAGGGCGATCGCTTCGGCCAGTGACTCTTCAAGCCCCAGTTGTGAAGCGATAGAGCGAGCTATCTGGCTTACTTCGATGGAGTGAGTCAGCCTCGTACGGAAGAAGTCACCTTCCTGATTTAGAAAGACCTGAGTCTTATACTCCAGTTTACGAAAACTTCCCGAGTGGATCACCCGGTCACGGTCTCGAGCAAAAGGGGCGCGAAAATCATCTTTGATGGTGTGAAAACGCTGATATGGCTTCATGGTGTTCCTATTGGTATGATGGGGAATAGTGTATTGATATAGGGCAGAGTATCTCTAATGCTTATACTCCAGCTTTTCGGGTCGTGAGCATTCCGGACACTCAAGCTCTTGCTCTTGCTCTGGCAATGAAGCTTTTGCTGCTTCCTCTTCCGTGTAGGGGTAGCACTCTGGAGGGATAGTCTGTCCAGGCTCTATAGCATCACACATAAGCGCATTAAAGCGAAAATGGCTGCAGCCCTGTGTCAGTAGAGAAAGTATCAGTAGTCCGGCAAGGACTACTTGTCGATAGAATAACCGCGCTTTAACAGGCACTCTTTACACTCATCATCGACATTTTTTGGAAAAGTGACAAGATCTGCCTTCTTCTCATCATAGGCTTGACACTGGCGAAAGTCCTGATGGACCATCTGTTCACTGTGGCCCGGAGGGCAGATCATACCACTGACGGTGATCGATTTAGTACTACAACCCGAAAACAGCGATAACAGTAGACCCATCGCTATGAGATAACGCATCATATCTCCCTTTTATAATCCTCAAAATCAAGTTTCCAGACTTTGATACCACAAAAGTGATCGCCCTCAGGGCAGGTCGGTCGTATCTTCATCTTAAAACGGGTGGCGCATGGAGGTAACAATTCTTCGCTTCCAGCCACCTCCATCTCACGCAGTTGTCTTACCTGCTCATAGACGGTATCAAAGATCTCCTCCTGAGCGTTGTAACACAGACGCATCTGCGCCTTATGATGAAAGGAGGTAAAATCATTTCGTTCTACCAGTTCGATCTCATGCGCATTACTGAGAGCATAGACGGCTTCACCAAAACCAAGCTTCTCTTTTTGTGCTTCAAAGAAGTCATAACTAGCCGTTATAGAAGCGTTATAAAGTGCTAACGCCTCTTCGTTCTTGGCGATTATTGGCGGTACATAGGCTGAGCGTTTGTAACCATCTTCAAGGGCAGGGCGTACAGCCGGTGAGCGGCGATGACGCTGGTTTTGCGCATCTGCTGCCAGTGAGAGCCGTATGTAGGTACTAAACCCGCCAAGTGCTCCGCTATCTGGAAGCATCTGTGAGTATCGAAGGACATCCGCATAGTTGTTATTGACCTCAAACCTTGCGTCACCTACGACATCATGGACTTTGACCTTCTGAGTACCTACATCGAGCTTATCTTTCAATCCTGTCATATCAAATGACGGGAACTCCGGTGATGATTCCTGAGCGTGTCTGACTAACGGCTCAAGTGAGGCATCGAGATCGATGAGTCTTTTCGCTATCAGATCAGCAAAAGCAATCGCCTCATCACGGACCTCAGGCATCGTCTTCGCTACCGCGATATAACGAAGTAGGGTGATGATGTTGACGGTATGATAGAGATAAGCACTCATCCCGACAGGCAGGACATAACGTGCCATCTCTTGCGCCTTCTTCCCGGTATCTTTTCTACGAAACTTCGGGACGACCGCCTCGACATCAGGGTAGAGGATGTCTATCAGTCTGCCATACTCCTCAAAACGTGCCGCATAGAACGTCTCCCATTCAGACTTATCTGCACTCTCCGGATAGACGAAGTTCTCTATCTTCATCCGGGCATATCGCTGGGAGACCTGTTCAGAGTTATAGTAAGGGTGTCCATGCAGCATACGCCAGATAAGATGTCGGCTTACTCCGGAGAGAAGCATCGTGATGTTGGTATGCTGTAAGGTGGTATGATGTCCACCTTTGAAGATACCCTTTAAGAGGTCATCTTTTCGCGCCCACTGCTCACTCTTTTCTGGTTCGACAATACCGTTAGGAAAGTAACAGGTCCGTGCGGCTGATACCGCCACATTGGAAGGTTTTTCTACGCTTAGGAACTCTACCTGCATCGGCTTCTCCATTATCTGGTCTTTTAATGTATTGTAACTAGATAAAAATTAAATGCGGGGACAAGAAAATGAAGGAGTGCCAAGTTTGGCAGGAAGCTAATCATCCTTATATTTTGACCGGCAGAGCATCTCATCTTCAAAGAGGAGTAAAAGCCCTGTAAAAAGGCTGGAAGATCACAAGCTCTTAAATGCTGCTACGTTCGTCACTCAGACCTTCTATATCAACAGTGAATCAGATCTAATGTCAATACGATCAGTTATCCTACCGTTGTGAAGTGTATGATATCTGTTTTGACTCTATCTGACCGGGTCTGCTATCAATGTATCAGTGCTGCTGTTGAGCCTCTTCAAGCATATCATCAAGGACGCTATAGAGTTGTTCGCTTGAATCTTCCATGCTCTTGAAGTTCTCAGTGATCGATGCCTCATTTTCCACTCTGATATCACCATCTTTGATAAACATCATGTTGTCATGGACTCTATCATGAACACTTTTATGCGGTGCTACAACACTTCTGAAGGCATTGGTATTTCCAAATCTCTCCTTACCCGTCTCTTCATACCATCTGCCAAGACGACATTCAGTGTGATTCGAGAATGATGCCGTCATATCGACATCGACGATAGTATCATACGCATTGGCTTTAAAGATGATATGGTCGACCTTTGCCAATGTGACAAAGACTCTGTTCTCCATATCATAGACTACTTTCGCCATATCCTGCGCACCGCTGTTCAACACTTCCATACTCGTATTGAAGTTCTCTACCGAGATCGATGTCTCGTTAGCCAAGGAGGTCATCGTCTCTGATTTCTTCAGGATGATACTAGCTTCCTGTTTCATAGAGTCTATAGAGATAGTTATCTCACTGGTCGCCTTTTGAGTCCGTTCTGCAAGTTTTCTGACTTCATCCGCGACAACAGCGAAGCCTCGTCCATGCTCACCTGCACGCGCAGCTTCTATGGCAGCGTTGAGTGCCAGTAGATTTGTCTGATCGGCAATATCTTTGATAAGACCTACTACCGATGCGACGTCGGTAGTCTGATCGTTCAGACTCCCTATACTTGTGTTACTGTCACTAATATGTTCGACAAGGGTCTGAAGTCTGTTTAAGATCTGCTCGACTTCTGCCATTGAACTACTTGACTCCTCACTTGTCTTTTCCGTACTCGCTTGAACACCCATAAGCTCATCGATGACATTTGTCATCTCATCTTGTATGATAGCCAGACCATCCCCTACACTGCCAATAGCTCTGACATTGGCACTAAAGTTTATCAACCGCTGTTTTAAGTGTGCATCTTTCATAGCATCTATACCGCTTCCGACCATCATGATAGCTTTTGAAAAATCACCTTTTAAGCCTTTATCATCAAGTTCGTAACTAAAATCACCAGCTGAGGCATGTGAGACAGAGGTATTGATGCGTTCTATTAAAGCAGCGAACGTAGCTACAAGTGATTGGAGCATCTTTGCCAGATCACCCATCTCGTCACGGTTCATACCATTGATCTTTAATTCAGAGAGATCCCCTTCATTTACCTGATCTATAAGCGTCTTGAACTTAGTTATAGATCTCGAGATCCCACTGATGATACTGTAAGAGATAAAGACAATAGATATCAAGACCATGCTCGATACTATTAATGCAGAGACAAGCAGCATCATAGCTGCATCCGCATTAGTATCTGACAGCGCTATGGTAGTATGAGCGATCATATCTTCAAACTGTTTAAGTTGATCTATCTTTTTTGTTATCGTCTTGAACCAGTAAACACTGTCTATACCAAAATCCTCATTTTTTGAGAGTGCGATCTTCCTCATCCTCTCGACTTCGACAAAGGACGGGTGTGTCTGGAGCTGTTCAAACTCCGATCCGATACTCTTCGTCGCAGTATGAAGAAAAAGATTCAAAAGCGTCTTTTGTTCAGATGCCAAAGATGCGAACTTGGCGAATGAAGCTATCGTGAACTTATCTGCTGCAAATACACTGGATAATACAGCTCTCTCCACTCCTGCTCTCTCTTTTGAACTGATAAAGATGACAAAACTGCTAAAATCAGTTCTGACTTCGGCATCTTCAGGAATAGTCGAGAAGTAAGCAATAGTATCAATGATATCTTTGTTTAAAGAGGTGTAAAAATCAACAGCTTCTTTCCTCACAGCTGAGAGTGAATTGACTTTTTCTCTCATCTTTTTTACAGAACCCAGATCGACCCTGTTTTTCACTACCTCTATCTCCGAGATAGCGCTATCTGCATAAAAGGCCTCCAACTCTTGTATCTTCTTGTCTGTCTTGGCTTGTTGAATAGGGAGGATATCTACAAATCTTTTACCTCCAGAACCGAGAAACCCGGCACTGGCACCCCTCTCTTTTTGTAGTTCATGCAAAACTGAGCTTACTTTTACCGAAAGCTTGATAATAGAATTAGCTCTAGAGTCATTGCTATAGGAAGAGTATGCGTTATTAGCCGTATAAAATGAGTAAGCAAAGATCACCACTAACACTACGCTACTGAGTATAAGCAATTTATTTTTGATAGTCAGATCGTTCATGACAGAAACCTTTATTCAGATCATATATTATAATATCTTATTTTACTAAGGATATTTTATTTTCTTTATAATTGTTATATATTATTATTTTCTTACTTTATGTAACAAATGGTAGCTCTGACAATAGCCCCCTGTCACGATATTCTCTAGTTGCAAATGAGTAAGATATGAGGATTTGACTATCTAATATGTGACTACGCACCGGTTATGACTGTCTGAGAAGATCGAATCTAAGACCTTGATGGATCAAGACCAAAGGATCGTATTGTTTTTTGAGAGTACTGCACGAATGTGCAGCAGAAGGTATTTTTATGAAGTAAGGTAGGCTTCGTTGATCACTTTGCCAAATATCTCACTAAGGCGGTCTTCAAGACCATTGAATACAGGGTGCTTGATCTTGAAGGCGATCTGATCATCTTCTTCAGAGAGTGCGACATAAAAGATCGGTTCATGCAGCATCTCCTCTGTGACATCGAAAAGTGCCTCTTTTTTAGACTCAAGTAGAGAGGCTAATGACTCTCCTGCTTCGACAAGCGTCTGCTCTGCATTTGTCAGTGAAGAGTGGAACTCTGGTTCGACTGCGACTACCAGAGACTCTTCCTTACCTACCATAAGGTAAAAGAGGTAGAAAAAACGCTTCTCACCACTTTCGATGACTGGCATCTGTTTTGTTATGAAATGTACGGGGATCATTCGTTAAGTACCTCTTGCATTTTTACTTTTTAAATGGATGCGATCATCTCTTTGACAGAGATCAGGATTTCCCCGATAAGCGTATTCATCTGCTCATGATATGCTTCCATCTTCTTGTAACGCTATTATGCCCAAATAGTTTCCTCTGGTCATAATAGTACTTTGAAAAATGGCGATCATTAGCTTTTTTATCACCATCTATAATATATCTTGATGAATGGGAGTGATGAGCACTTTGTACTTTTCACACAAACTAATCAAAAGATGTAGAATTTGGTACTGATTTATGCCATGGATCCCTTAAACATAGTAGACTATGACATCTAATGTGCACTTCTAATAACCCAAGATTATGATCAAGGTCTAAATAATATGGAAAGAATCTTACTTGTCGAAGATAACAGGTCTCTGGCAAAACTCCTGGCTAAAAAGATCACGTCAACACTTCCTTTTGAAGTCGATGTCGCTCATGATCTCAAAGAGGTCCGGCTTTTTATGCGCCAATACAGCTACTTCATGACACTGCTTGAGATAAGACTACCCGATGCTCCCAATGGAGAAGTCGTAGATATCGTACTCGAACAACACCTTCCCATCATCGTACTCAGTGGTAATACCGACAAGGCCTTTAGAAAAAGTATGCTGGAAAAAGACATCATCGACTATGTGGGCAAGATCGGCATAGAGGATATAGAGTTCATCCTCACGACCATCGATCGTCTCTCAAAGAACCGGGGACACAAAGTCCTGATCGTCGATGACTCTATGACCTTTCGTAATCAGTTACAGAGGATGGTCAAGAAACTCTTCTTCCAGGTCTACGCCGTAGCCCACGGAGAAGAGGCTCTCAAGATGCTTGAAGAGCATCCCGATATCCAGATCGTACTCACAGACTATGCCATGCCTGTCATGGATGGACTTGAGCTGACAAAGGCCATACGCAAAGAGTTTCCAAAAAAACAGCTTAGCATCCTTGCTATCTCCTCTTCCAAAGATGATGAGACCTCTGCCAAGTTTTTAAAGAACGGTGCGACGGACTTCATCAAAAAACCTTTTAGTAAAGAGGAGTTCTCCTGTCGTCTGAACAATGCTATCGAAGCACTCGAAAACATCAATGCCCTCACTGATCATGCCGACCGTGACTATCTGACCGGGCTCTATAACCGTAGCCACTTCTTCAAGAGTATGCCACACTACGTGACACGTGCCACGGAAGAGGGTGAGCCCTTTGCCATCGCTATGATCGACATCGATGACTTCCAGAGTATCCATGATACCTATGGACATCATATAGCTGACCAGCTCGTCGTATATCTCTCGGAACTCTTGCGTTCAAACACAAAAGAGGGAGATATGGTCGCACATTTTGATGGTGAGGAGTTCTGTCTGCTACTAAAAGCATGTCCACCACAAAGGGCCACAGAGGTACTTGAGCGTCTGCGCAGTATAGCAAAGAGATCATTACTGCGTGTAGATAGTGGAGAGGAGCTCTCTTTCACGATCTCTATCGGCGCAGTACTTGAACATCAGGACTCATTTGAGGAGAGTATCCATCAGGCTGACATGAGGCTCTATGCTGCTAAGAACAGTGGTCGCGACCATGTGGTATCAGCATGAGGACAAAGATACTCCTTGCGATATTATCACTAAGTATCGCCTCACTCCAAGCAGCCTCCATCTCTGCTAGATACGATATCAGCTTCTCGATCTTCGGAAAGATCGGTGAGGCTAATGTACGTTATGAGCATGATGCCCGTTTTTACTATATCTACGTCGATGCCGGACTCATAGGATCAGCTGCGTCCATGGCCAATAATCGTCGTGAGATACATGAGAGCTTTGGGATCATCAAAGAGGGTGTCCTTCTCCCGGAACTCTATAAGAAGACACGGACCTCCGATCATCGGTATGAAGAGTCCTATTTTGTCCCTATGCCAGATAAGTCCATACAAAAGTTTCGTTTTCGTGAAGAGAACATCTACTCCAGCCACTTCGACTTCTCAAAGATGCAGTATATCAAAGAGACAGAAGTAAAAAAAAGCCATTCTGTCAAAAGGCTCCCCTACCAAGCCGACAATGACCTGCTCTCACTCTTCTTCAATATCAACTCTATCTTGGGCACCATCCCAGAGGGTAAGAGAAAAGTCGAACATGCTATCGGTGCCCGTAATGACAAAGGCGAGATCATCATCACCAATCCTACCGGGAAAAAGCGACGGGAGCTCGCTAAACTGATGCCAAATAACGAGAACAGGCTCATCACTGTCGTCGTCGATCAGGACATCTTTAAGAGCGGGCAGGGCGAACTCTATCTCAATCTGGATAAAGACCATCTCGCCATCGATGCCATGCTCACAGATGTGCTGCTCTTTGGTGATGTCAAAGGGAAAAGAGTCTGGATGGAAGGGTCACTTGACTAGATATGTGAAATAGAAAGGGTAGCGGATAGGCTATAGTGTAAGATCTAGGATAATGGAGGTAGGGTATCGATGGAACATAATACGACCACACAGACTATCGTAAATATGTCACTTCTTCCTAATTTCCTACTTTGGCTAGGGATGTTCGGGATCCTTGCGACACTTTGGTATTTTCTGGAGTATAGACACTAGATGCGCATACTTATACTGGTCCTCTCCCTGGCATCGATGTTAAAAGCAGCCCCCTTTGCCAGTGATACTCTCTTGCAGAAAGCAGATGCAAAATATGGTGCTTTTGCCAAAAACCGCTTTATCAATATGAACAAGACCCTCGAAGCACTGCAGGACAAAAGCAGACAAGAACAACTCGAAGGGGTCAACGATCTTTTTAATGCCGTACGTTATAACAGTGATATGAAGCTTTATGGAAAGAGTGACTACTGGGCAACACCCTGGGAGTTTCTCGGACGTGATGAGGGTGACTGCGAAGATTATGTGATCGCCAAGTATTTTGCCCTAAAGCATCTGGGTGTACCTTCCAAAAAACTCTACTTCTCTTATGTACGCTCTACGCGTTTTAAAGAACCCCATATGGTACTGACTTACTTTGAGACTCCCCAGACTGTCCCACTTGTCCTTGACAACATCAACTTCAGAGTCTTTCCCGCGACAAAACGTAAAGACCTTATCCCTATCTACAACTTCAATGCGGATGTCCTCGAAGATGCTAAAGAAAAAAAAAACTTACCAAAGACCCATAAAAAGTGGGATCGACTCATTGAAAACATCCAAAGGAACCGATTATGACTCTTTTTAAGCAGATGGCTCTACTCACCTCCATGCTCCTTCTCCTACTGCTGGGGATCGTCATAGCCGTTACCTTCAGTAATGCTACTGGTGCTCTGGAAGAACAGCTCTATGAAGATGCCCAGAACACCGCCTCATCACTCAGTCTCTCCCTCGGAAGTGCAAGTGGTAATGAGAGCGATATGTCAACGATGATCAATGCCAACTTCGACAGCGGACACTACACCCGAATAGCCCTGTACGATATGGATAATATGATGATCTATGAACGAATAGGCGAAGACACAGACCATCAGACCCCGGAGTGGTTCATCCACATCATACCCATCACTCTTCCTGTCGCTTCGGTACAGGTCTCTGCCGGTTGGTCACCAATAGGTGTACTTCAGGTACAAAGCGACAGCAGCTATGCTTATGCCTCGCTCTACTCCCAGCTTATCAGACTTTCTGTACTCTTTTTCATCCTTGCCGCCATCGGACTCACACTTTTGTATTTTGCATTACACATCGTCTTGCGACCATTGACGAAGATCCAGCAGCAAGCTGAAGCGATCATGCAAAACGAATTCATACACCAAGATGAGATACCCACTACTACGGAGTTCAAAGATGTCGTCCAGGCGATGAACTCTATGGTCATAAAGGTCCAGGATATTTTTGACAGAAGTGACAAAGCCATGCATCACAACCATGAGCTTCTCTACAAAGACAGCCTGACAGGTCTGCATAACCGGCGTTATCTGATGATGCGCTTTCCCGAATACATCGGTGAGGAGACCGCCTACGAACACGGTACGTTGATGCTCTTTGCTTTTCATGGCGCACTCGAAGCCAATAAAGTCATCGGCCATCAAAACGTCGATGTGCTCTTTCACAAGATCGGCAAGATAGTCCAGAACAAAGGAAGACATATCGACGATAGTATCGCAGCAAGAGTCAATGGTACCGAGTTTATGTTACTTTTACCTGGCTGTCTCGGTAGTGAAGGCCTTCGAATAGCACTGCGTATCATCCGTGCCGTCCAGACTGTACTCCGAGATAAGGGTCTTGAAGATAAAGAGACGTTCAACATCACCGCTGGCGTCATGGGCTATGATCGGGATAAAGATATAGGTACCATCCTCTCAGGAGCTGACTACGCACTCTCTCAGGCAAACCATCTGACAGATGAGCAGATCTATCTGGACAAAAACCACAAAAGCAGTACGGTAATGGGTAAAGAGGCTTGGAGGAATATCATCACTGACGCCCTGGAAGAGGACCGTTTCAGACTGGATTTTTGGCCTGTCTTCGATGCCCGCAGCAAAAAGGTATATCACAAAGAGATATCGTTCACACTGCTCGATGATGAGAAGAACCTTTACTCCTACGGAAAGTTCATCGCACCAGTCATCACACTCGGACTGCTAGCAGAGGTCTATATGAACATCATCCGACAGATCTTGAATACCTCGGCTTCTAACGCCGGTTCATCACTCTGTTCACTCCGCCTGCCCTCAGATTTCTTCCATACTCCCAATATCACACTAGCACTCGAACCCCTTCTTGAAGCTCATGCAGATACGCTTTCTATTGAGCTGATCTTTGGCATCCCCGAACGTTTTATCGCTACGAACATGGAGCTATCGAACAGTTTTATCGCACTCTTCA
Source organism: Sulfurimonadaceae bacterium (assembly GCA_016744575.1). GTDB lineage: Bacteria > Campylobacterota > Campylobacteria > Campylobacterales > Sulfurimonadaceae > BB26. The sequence goes on from JADGEC010000003.1 coordinate 52,477, forward strand.
AGCGTTTTGGATTTGGAGTAGGTATCTATCAGTTCACCGGAGAGTCAGAAGAGTATAGTTATCTCAAAGCACTACGACCAGCCTATCTTAAAGCAGATGCCTCGTTTCTTCTCGATCAGGACCAGCAAAGCATGTCATCCCTTCAGATCATCACTAATTCACTCGGCATAGAGCTTATCGCTACAGGGATAACGGAGACGGCAGAGCTTGAGCAGCTTGGAAAAGCACATATCCATACCATTCAGGGTCCACTGGCTGAGAGCTACATCAAAGGCTCTTGATAGAAGTCATCACATACCGCGAGAGTTGAGACCTTTTTGAACGGCATCATCAATATCTCGACGATACTTTGGATTTAACGTACTCAGACCCTTGTCAAATGAAAGGATATGCTCTTTAGAGGTATTTTGATGACGGCAGATAGCAAGGATAAGTCCGGCATATCGCTTAAAATCAGGGTGAGGAGTCGTACCCAGTCTCTCTTTGATCTTACCATGATGATCGACGATCTCATCAAGCGCACTTTTAAGCTCCTCCGCACTACTCTTCTTCTCTTTGATAATAGCGGCAAGAACATCAAAAGAGCGCACTGCTTTTTTAGTCGTACCATTTTTTTGTACCGGAAGATCGGACTTACGACCACTCGAACGCATCATGATAAACGCTGCTACCAGGACCAGTAAGATGATAAGTAAGACGACGACTACGATGATAAGTGCGGTTGCATCCATATGTATGTCCCAAAAGTTTTTTAAGATTGTAGCTAAAAATGAGATAGGAAGTTAAAATGTACGCAGATATGACACTTATGGCCAAGATGTCAGACCATAAGTAAAGATAAAGATCTCAGGATCGAAGGGATCCCTTCATATTAAGTGAGCTCTTCAAGCTCCTCTTTTAAGAGGAGAGAAGGTCTTACCAGTGGACCTCGGCAGTGAGCATGTATGAGGCATAGTCATCATCACTTACATCTTTATTTGGATCTGTGAAAAGGACATTTCCAAGGAACTTGACGTTCTTACTGTACTGATAACCTACACCAGCGATCATATAGTCACGCTCAAGATCACCATTGGCTTCTGTCGCATCTTTATCATCTTCTGCTGTCCATGTATCGTAACGACCAAGCAGCTCCCACTTATAGCCATCGGCAAAACGATAGGTACCATTGATAGAGAATCCCTGACCATTAAAATCACCGACTTGGTTCGTCGCTGATGCACCATCATTATCTGCCATGACATACTGAGCCGCTATCAGGAACCTCGGTGTGTTGTAGACTGAGTGCAGACCGTAGATGCCGTATGTCTCCTCAGCGTTCTTTGTGTTCTCCATATTGTACTGGCCGAAGAACGATGCATCAAAGTAGTCATCTTTAAGAGGTTTACGCTTCTGATCACCATTACCCATGATAGCAGCAGTCGCACGCCACTCCAGAGAGTTACCCTGACCACCCTCTTCGCCATGATAACCTTCACCATTGAACATACCTACCTCAGAAGTGAAATAAGGTGTCTTTGTCTTGAAGTTAAAACCAATATCTGCTGAGTTAGTCAGGTGAGCACTCTCACTGGCTTCGACATAGACCTTGGAGATAGAGCGGTACCACCAACCCTGATGCTCTTCATAGTCGATCCATGGACGGTGTACCTGACCAAGTTCGACGCCCGTAAAAGGGAGGACTTCGTTCAGATAGAGATATGCATACTTCAGACGTACTTCCCAGCTATTGTTGTCATGACCCGTCTCTTCTCCGGTATTTTGAAAAGTATCTAGCGTAACACGCATATAACTCTTCGGATCATCAAAGAGGTAGGCTTTTACCTGCAGGTAGTTTCGTCGAGTCTCAAACCCTGATGAACTATCCTTATACTTTGATACATCTCCACCATCACTATACTTGTATCCAAGATAGTGTGTACCGCTGAACTGGAGCTTACTCACTTTTGATTTTACAGGGACATAACCAGCTTTTGCATCATCTGCCTCTTTCTTGACAATAGCGGAATCTTGAGCCTGGTTCTCTTCATAGACACTTTTCGCATCGATGAAATCACCCATCTCTGTACGGCCTTCGCCCGCAGTAGTAAAGACTTGACCTGTAGTAGTGTCAGTATAAAGGGTCAGCGTGTTTGCAGTAACTGCACCACTCAATGCCAAGATAGCCATTGCAGATAGTGTTATTTTTCTCATTTAATATTCTCCTGATTAATAGTGATGCCATTCTAAAGAAGTTTGATTACGGTTAGGTTACAATCGCTGCTTTGGTAGTACACCACTCAAGTATCGTGATCTTTTAAAAGATCACTTTAGTGCAAATTTGAACATCTTTTCCATGGATATCGCTTCATCGCGTCCATAGACGATGATACTTCTGTCGACGACAATGTTCTCATCTTTGATCTTATCTGGATAATCGACAAAGTTCAGAATATGTTTGATGGTATTGATCCGCGCTTTTTTCTTGTTATCACTTTTGACGATCGTCCAAGGTGCTGACTCTGTATGTGTTGCACTCAGCATAAGGAACTTCGCTAGTGAGTACTCGTCCCACAATCTCTGTGACTCTTTATCTACTGGAGAGAGTTTGTACTGTTTTAACGGATCTGTCTCTCTGGCTTTAAACCTTCTAGCTTGTTCATCTTTAGAGACTGAGAAGTAGAACTTAAAGAGTGTTATATCCTCATCGACGATCATCTGCTCAAAATCAGGGGCGTCTTTTAAGAACTTATGGTGCTGTCTCTCCGTACAAAAGCCCATGACTGGTTCGACCATAGAACGGTTATACCAGCTTCTATCGAACAGTACGATCTCGCCGGCTGCTGGAAGATGCGTCGCATATCGTTGAAAGTACCACTGTGTCATCTCTTTATCACTTGGTTTTTCCAGCGCAACTACTCTGGCACCACGTGGGTTAAGATGTTCAGTGATCCGTTTGATCGTACCACCTTTACCCGCAGCATCACGTCCTTCAAAGATCATCAGGATCTTCAGTCCTTTAGCTTTTACATGGTTTTGAAACTTAAGAAGCTCTACTTGAAGTGCCGCTAACTCTTTCTCATACGCTACTGTCTCTTCTTTGATCCAGACCTGGACCTTACCTTTTTTCTTCACTTCGACATTATCTTTTTTATCTGACATCTAACACCTTTTTATTAAGTTTTTTCTTTTTCTGTGTGACCTATTTTTGCTTATAAGTGTCTTTCAATACACCGAAAGATAATATACTACCATCTATCTCAAAAGTCGCTTATCGACTATCACATCATCTATTGTTGAATCTGTCCAGTCTCTTCTCGCCTTCTTTTATATGTAATGCGATAATATCCAGTTCTTCACTTAATGCTTTTTTTTCTTTTTTATCCAGCTTCTTACCTAATGCCTTCTGGATCTTCTCTCTCCTATCTTCGAGCTTTTTCAAAAGGGTCTTTATTGACTTTTTCTTCCCTTTTTTCTTAAACTCATCCAAACCCAACGACTCTTTCACACTATCTATGAACTTTGCTATACTCATTGATCATCCTTTTTTTCTAAGATCGAATCGACGTCTTCATCACTAAGGATCATCTTGTTATCGACATCGATGAATATTGATTCTGCCATGGCGATAAGCTTCTTGCTAATATCGTAAGCATAAGCACTATCGTTCATCAGTGATGTCCCCATCTCATTAGAGATCAGACCGTTCCTAATAAGGTTGTCAAGGGTACCGTTTGCAAGGATGTCATATCTCTCAGTATGTACTTTAGCCTTTGAAAGCAGTAAGATTATCTCATCCTCTTCATCAGAAGTCCCGATGATATCGATGTTGCGTAAAAGCTCTGCCAGACCTATTCGGATAGTGTTGTATTGCTCTTTGATATGCTCATTTGTGCTGGTCGAGTATTTGACCAGGTTCTTTTGCAGATGCTTGGTATCTTTTACCGCTTCAACAATATCCCGGTTAGCGAGTTTTAATTGGTACAACGACTCTATGTCTTCCGGCGTCATCTCAGACTGAGCCCTTGAGGCGAAGTCGATGATCTCACCATAGAGACTTTTGATCCTGCGGTTATAGAAATCATCTATATCTACAGCATTCTGACTGTAGGATACTTTGATGACTTCCTCAAGATCCATGGTCGAGACTATGTTCGCTCTATGCAGGTTCAGACCATGTGCGATGATCTCAAAAGCATTATCATATAGATGTCTTGTCTCTCTAGTCAAAGCCGCCATAGCTGTGGCAGGGATCTCCAGGACTGAGTCATTGAGATACAAGGCATGATCGATATCTTTATCCCCTTTTGAGGAGTCTGATCTAAGTGTGTTCTCAAGAAAACTTACCAGTTTGCCGATGAAAGGTATGAACAACACTACACCCATGATCTTGAACAGAGAGTCAAAGACGGCCAACTTCAGGGTATGGTTATCCTCTGCGATCCCAATCGATGTGCTTATCACATCGACAGCGTACATGATCTGATCCATTATCAGCACAGCGATGGCAGCAGTGGTCACATTAAAGATAAAATGAGCCCCGGCTAATCTCTTACCATCTATATTTGAGCTCAAGGAACCAATAACGGCCGTTATGGTCGTACCGATATTTGCTCCGATGGTCAGTGCCAACGCATTCTCATACGTTATCTGACCCACAGACAATGCTGCCAGTATAAGTACTATAGTGGCATGTGACGACTGCATGACGACCGTTGCCAGGATACCGATCCCTATGAAGATAAACAGGCCTTTAAGCCCATCGACTGCCAGACTGGCCAGATCGATACTCGCTTTAAATGCCTCAAATCCCTCTTTCATATAGTGAATACCAAGGAACAAGAAGCCCAGACCGGTAAGGACGTATCCGATGCCTTTTAAAGACTTACTTTTTTGAAAGATAAGGATCACACCAAAGACAAGCATAGGCATGGCATAAGCTGATATCTTTACCTTCAGCCCAAAGCCCGCCATCAACCAGGCTCCAGTGGTCGTACCGATGTTAGCACCAAGTATTATTCCGACACCTTGTGTCAGACCGATCAGTCCGGCTCCCAGGAACGAGATGGTCAAGACCGAGACAAGCGAACTTGACTGCATGATGGCCGTAGCGACAAATCCGAAACTAATACTCTTATGGAGTCTATCAGTAGACTTTTGTAATATGTTTTCCAGTGTACCTCCGGAAAATGCTTTAAAGCCCTCTTCCAGAGATATCATCCCAAATAAAAAGATAGCGACCCCGGCCGCTATCTCTTTAAAATCCGGACTTATCCAGAAACCATATGCCAATACTAACAAGATCGATGGTAAAAATATTTTCTTTAACAATTGACGAACACTCCTCTAAAATATATTTTTTCTATACTAATTGTACCTCTAAAGTACGACCCCTCTTATCATAAAGAATATGGCAGCTGACAATATCGCAGCTGCAGGAACGGTGATGACCCATGCTGCAATGATCTTCTTCACAGCATCTCTTTTGACATATTTGACTTTTTCCGTACTTTTTAACTGCTTCTTAGCCTCTTTGACTTTATCTTTCTCTTCATCGATCATATGATAGAGTCCTACGATCCTCTCATAATCCTCTTTTGACTTGTTCTCTTTAGCTTCGAGTGTCTTTAACTCTTCATTGAATGCTTGCAATAGTCTTTTTTCATCCTCAAGAAGCTTCTTTTCAATGGCGATGTCATCTTTTACACTTGTCGACTCAAGGTACTCCCGTAAAAAGCCGACACCAAAGATCCCCCCGATAGCAATATGAGTAGAACTGACAGGAAGGCCCAGCTGTGAAGCGATTATCACCGTGATAGCTGCGGCCATAGCCACAGAAAAAGCCCTCATCTGATCGAGTTCAGTTATCTCGCTACCTACTGTTTTGATTAGCTTAGGTCCATAAAGTGCAAGACCAAGCGCGATTCCGAGGGCTCCGACGGCCATGACCCATAGAGGAATACCTGCTTTTGCTGAGATCCCGCCACTGACAACCGCATCATTGATCGCGGCCAACGGCCCGATCGCATTAGCGACATCATTTGCGCCGTGTGCAAAACTCAACAAGGCCGCTGCAAAGATAAGCGGGACGGTAAAAAGTAGATTGACCCCGTCTCTGCTGTTCTCAATACTGCCTGACTTTTTAGATACTGTCGATTTTACTAATACAAACACACCTGCAGCAACAATTAAGCCAAAGATCGCCGCGACCATAAATGAAGGTTTCTCAGCTTCTGGTAAAAAGACTAAGACATCGACGATCGATGGCCAGATCTTTTTCAGACCTTTCAATGTAAGGTAAGTGACAAAAGCCCAAGACATGATAGCGACAAAGAGAGGTACCCACTTTACAGCAGCCGCTACCTTGTCTTCCTTATAGACTATTGTCTTTTTAATGGCAAACAGAAAGGTCGCTGCAATAATACCACCCAGGAGTGGAGAGATGACCCACGAAGCCGCGATCATACCCATAGTTCCCCAAGCGACTATACTAAAACCAGCTGCTGCGATACCTGCTCCCATGACACCGCCCACAATAGAGTGCGTCGTTGAGACTGGTGCTTTCATCATCGTGGCAAAGTTCAACCATAATGCGGCCGCCAACAGTGCAGCCATCATCGCCCAGATGAACGGATCGACATTGCCGCCAAAGGCTGAGATATCTATGATCCCTTTTTTAATGGTCTTTACGACATCACCACCTGCAATAAGTGCACCAGCACCTTCGAAGATAGCCGCGATGACAATGGCACCTCCCATCGTAAGTGCTTTTGAACCTACGGCAGGTCCGACGTTATTAGCTACATCATTCGCACCTATGTTCATCGCCATATAAGCACCAAACAGTGCTGCTATCGCTAAAAAGACATTGTTCGGCAATGCACCAGTACTCATAAAACTATATGTCAAGACTGCTACTAAGAAGAAAAGTGCAAAGCCCAATCTATAAAAATCAGCTCCGCTACCTTTCATCGCCACCTTTTCCATTCTCTTTATTATCTCGATCACTGTTCTTCCTTGTTCTTTAAGAATTTTATATTTTTGATGTACTATCAAAGTACATCTCACCAAACGATACATACCATTAAAGTAAGCTTTTAATATTATGCTGTATATTTAATTATGATTCTTAAGAATACTCTTGTTTTGCTTAACAGGACGTTTGAAATATAACATCTTGATCCAGGCCCTTACTATTTGAGTCCTATCCACCCATCCCACTTTTTATACACGCTTTAACTAATATTACTATCATCCACACTGGCACATCTTTTGCTCACTTTTATCCATGAGAAGAACCCTATTACACGGAAATAGTGACCAGAAAGTATCTCGTAGACTAAAAACAAACGGACTTATCTGATTGAAGGCTATTACAGGTGCCCAGATATATATCTTATAGATCCACCTCTATTTCTGAAGTGGTCGTTACCATTCGTTGTATAAATGTGGATGATCATAAGAAATTTTAGTCAATCATTCAGATCCGTTCGATTATCCAGTAAGATTACAGTATGACAAAAGCATCTGGTGATCTAATTCGTGATCTTATCATCAAAGAGGAACAAAAGAGCGAGCGCTATGCCAATTATGCACGCCTGATCTTTACCTTACTTTATATCCTGGGTGGCATCAGTATCAAAGGGGAGATTCCCGCACACTCCTTCAATACCCTGATCGTCCTTTCAAGCATCAACTTTTTGTACGGTATCTTTGTGCTGATACTTATCAGAAATGAGCGCTATATTCCCTGGTTAAAATATCTTTCTGTGATATTTGATATTATCATCCTCTCTATCTTTATCTATAGTATAGGTAGCTATAGGACCTTTAAGAACGATGGTTTTGCACTCTATTATCTCTGGATAGTACTGGCGACCATACGTTTCTCGCCCAGACTGACCCTTTTTGCAGGTATCTCAAGTATTTCTTTATATCTATTGATGCTCTACTTCGTACAGCTCTCCGGAAGCGTCCATTTTGGTACTATCACAGAGTCTTACACCACCGAGATGGTCAGTGCAAGAAGTATCGCGACCAAAATGGTCATGCTTAGTGTCTTTATCGCCGTAGCTGTCTATATCTCATCTATTTTCAAGAGACTTGTCACCATGACCGTCAACGAGATGATCATCACTCAGGAGAACGAAGCACTCTCCAACAAGCTTGAGAATGCGACAAAGATATCAGAGATCGATCCACTTACACAGCTCTATAATCGGCGTAAGATCAGTCAGATGCTTGATGAGATCTTTTCTGAAGCCACTCTCTCCCATCAAAAGCCTGCACTTATCATAGTCGACATAGACCATTTTAAACCAGTAAACGACCGTTTCGGACACCTTGAAGGGGATAAAGTCCTTGTCCAGATAACCCAGCGGATGCAACATAGCTTACGTAAAGAGGATATCTTGGGAAGATGGGGAGGAGAGGAGTTCCTGATCATACTGCCAAATACCGATATTGATACGGCACTTTTTCTCGGAGAGAGACTCAGAAAACATGTTATCTTACAGCTGCCGATCAGCAGTGAGAACGTCACTTGCAGTTTTGGTGTGACCCTCTTAAAAGATGATGATACCGTCGAGTCTTTTATCCGACGAGCAGATAAGGCTCTCTATCTATCAAAAGAGAATGGCCGTAATCGGGTGATGCACTTATAGTTTGAAGACCTTGGTAACTGACATAAGGGGGTCAAAGCTTTACTTTATCGCTACGCTCCGAAAGGTAAACCATCCTGACCCCATTGAAAGCCACTGTCCTGCTGACGCTTTAAAATAGTGTAGATCATCCAGTAAAAGTCATTAATGATTGGGGGAAAGCAGAGAAAGGTCATCAATGATGAGCGCCCGAGGAGAGCGTCATCTATAAGGTCTTGAAGTGAGGGTTACTTGACGCTTTCTGCCCAGTATTCACGGATCATCTTCTTAGTCGCTTCCGGAAGCGGGATGTACCCCAGTCTTGCAGCAGCTTTATCACCTTTAGTGAACGCATACTCATAGAACTCGATGACTTTCTTATTAGTCGCAGCCTTCTCTCTTGGAAGCAGGATGAATGTCGCCGCTACGATCGGGTAAGTAGTATCGCCTTCTCCGAGCGCCAGGACTTTGTAGAAGTTATCTTTTTTAGTCCAGTCTGCAAACTTTGCAGCTGCCTGAAAGTTCTCATTACGTGCTGCGACCCATTTGCCACTGGCTGTCTGAAGCTGTGCTGCTGCAAGGCCTGTCTTCTCTTTGTAAGCGTTCTCTATGTAACCGATGGCATACGGCGTCTGCTTGACAAGGCTGGCGACACCCTCGTTACCTTTACCACCAATACCCGTACCCCAGTCGATGGCTTTACCTGTACCAAAACTATTTTTCCAATTCTCCGAAGAGCCGCTCAGGTAGTAAGTGAAGTTATACGTAGTACCAGATCCATCTGAACGGTGAACGACGATGATCTTCTCATCAGGAAGTGTGAGCTCTTTATTATCTTCTACGATAGCCTGATCGTTCCATTTTGTGATCTTACCGGCAAAGATATCTGCGACGATGCTGTTCTTTAGTCTCAACGCCTCATCTTTGACACCCGGGACGTTGTGTGCGACTACGATAGAGCCAATGACTGCAGGAAACTGAAAGAGTTTGAGTTTGTCGAGCTCTTTAGTCAAAAGAGGTTTGTCTGATGCGCCAAAATCGACTGTACGGCTACCTATTTGCTTAATACCACCACCTGAACCGATAGATTGGTAGTTTACACGAGTCTTTGTCTCTTTTCCATAGTTGTATGCCCAGTCGTAATAGACAGGAGCAGGAAATGTCGCACCCGCACCGCTGATTTTCTCAGCCGCTGAGGCTGTTGTGAGAGCTACTGCAGCTGCAAGCAGACCGTAAGTCAATTTTTTTAGCATTGTTGTTTCCTTGTTTTTGATCTTGGCATTCTAAAGGACCTATGTAACCATAAGGTTACAGAAGAGTCATAGCTATGATCAAGAAGCTCTCAAGAAAAAGGCACCCTTTCCTCCTTCTCCTTTTCGAGGATGCTATAGAGATAAGGCTAGCTCTTGCTCATCTTCATCATGATCGTATATAGATATAATACGGTTTTCATATACTAGGAACACACTTATGAGGTTACTTTTTCTACTCTTTACGCTCTTTATGTTCACTGAGGCCGCATGGGCAGAAAAGACGCTCGAGGAGAGTGAGAGGATCCGTCAAAAGTGGGTCGATGCCCTTGACAAGACCGATGACAATACGACTATAGAGACAGTAAGCGATAGCATCCTTTCCAATTTTGGCCTGAAAGCCTACCAAGAAAACTATCTTGTAGTCGGTTTTCGCGAAGGTACCTATGATAACTATACTGTCACCGATGAGTACACCAACAAAGAGGTCGAGCTCCAGCTCAGTCTAAGGTACGATGTAGTGAGTAATCTCCTGGGTCTGGACGAAGTCTATACATTAGCTTATACTCACCGTGCTTTTTGGCAGGTCTTCACTCCATCTTCCCCTTTTAGAGAGACCAACTATAACCCTGAGTTCTTCATCACCTTTCCTGTCTATTCCAAACACTGGTCAGGTATTAAAGGTTTTCAGATCGCACCCTTTTCCCATCAGTCAAACGGGCAGGGTAATATCACCGAGACACTCGGTGATATCAATACTACAAAGAATCCAGAAGGTATCGACCCATTAGTCCTTACCAACCGTTCACGTTCATGGAACTATGCCTATGCCAGGTTCTTTTTTCAACATGGTGATCTCTTTACCATACTGACCGGACGTTACCGTTATCCAGAGTCAGATGAAGATGATAACCCGGACCTGACAGATTACATCGGTCATGGTGAACTCGCATTTTACATCCCTTACCGACGTCACCTCTTTAAACTTGCAGGAAACTATAACCTCAAGACAGGCAATGGATCCATAGAGGGTAACTGGTCCTATCCACTCTCATTCTCACAAAGTACCACCTACCTTTATACCAAAGTCTTCAGTGGTTATGGAGAGAGCCTGATAGATTACAATAACTACATCACGAAGTTCTCTTTAGGTATCAGCTTCTCACGTTGAGAAAACAGTGTTCCCAAAGAGAAGAGTCGTCCATCATCTTTCTATAGTGATCGTATAATATGAGATGTATAAAACAAGGTCGTATCCTGAGATCACTATTTGTCATGTAACCGTATTGTTACCGACAAACGCTACTATCCGTGACTAATCCATGATGAAAAGGGCATAGATGCTACCACGTTACGAAGAACAGCTTGATCACCTGAGAGAGATGATCACTGATATACTCAAGACGACCTACTTAGCCAGTGAGGTCTCACTTGAAGCCTACCAACGACAAGATGATGATTTGTTTATGCAGTCAGTCTCTTCACTTAAAAACCTCCAAAACACTGCTAATGACATCGATAACGAAATAATCAAGACCTTTGCCCTTTTCGGACCAGAAGCCCATGAACTACGACTACTGGTAGCTTATCTGAAGATGACGAACGAGATCGTCCGCATCGGTGAGGGGATCAAAAAATACAGCCGTCGTATGAAAGAGCACTGTGAGAGTGAATGTGACCTCACCCCGGTCAATAGCACCATCATCCAGCTTCATAAAAGTACCTTGACTGCACTGCGTCTGATCTATGAGTGTTACGCTGACCTTGATGGATGTGAGATAGAGGAGTTCTACCGTAAAGTGATGGTAGAAGAGAGTAAAAACGATGACCTCTTCTCTATTTTGGAAAAAGAGATCCTTGAGCAGATCATCTCTGAGACAGAACTTGCGACACAATATGTCCGTGTCCTTGGGACTCTTCGTAAACTTGAACGTTCCTGTGACCGTTCTGTCAACATCGCCAGTCTGATGCTTTATGCTCAGCAAGGCGGCCAGATGCACGTCTACAGTTAAGGAGTATAAGTATGGAAGCACTGATAGTCATCGTCGAAGATGAAGAGGATATATTAGAACTTCTCGAATACACTCTGAACAAAGAGGGTTTTGAGACCATCGGTTTTCTCAGTACCAAGACAGTAGCTCAAGTCCTTGAGGAAGAGCCCGTAGACTTACTTATCATGGACCGAAACCTGCCAGGTGTAGAGGGTAGTGAGTTTGTCGCATCCTTAAGAAAACAGGATATCGAGACTCCTGTCATCTATCTCAGTGCTAAAGACAAAGAGAGCGAGATAGAAGAGGGTTTCTTACGCGGCGGTGACGATTACATCACCAAACCTTTTAATATGAAAGAGGTCGTTCTACGCATCAAAGCTCTGTTAAGACGTACCAAGAAGAACCAAGACCGCGGCAGACTCACTTATCGTGATATCCGGCTCGAACTTGCTTCCAGAGAGGTCTTCATCGATGAGAGAAAGACTGAGTTGACCAAACTGGAGTTCGATCTTCTTCACACACTCATCGACAATCAAGGTATAATCCTCGACCGCGACTTCCTGCTTGAACGCGTCTGGGGCGGCGATGATATCTATCAAGACCGTACCGTCAATGTAGCGATCAATCGTCTCAAAGAGAAGATAGACCCGAGTAAAGAGAAAGAGTATCTCAAGACGGTACGCGGTGTCGGTTATACACTTGCCTAAATAAAGTACGGAGCAGCTTTTGCTAAAGATCCATCAACTTTTTTTCATCCAGTTCATCGCCCTTTTCATCGGGACGCTGCTAGTCGCATCGATCATCGGGTACCTTACACTTAAGTCACTGATACTTGAACAGACCACTGAAGACCTTAAAAACACTCTGGTACTGTTCGAAGATGCTATCAAAGATGGAAAGGAACTAGATCTCCACGCCAAAAGGTTTCATCAACTGACCGGGATGCGTATCACTATCATCGAAGAGGACGGAAAAGTCATCGCAGAGAGTAAGATAGCCAAGGAAGAGATGGAGAACCATGCCAACCGTATTGAGATCATGCAGGCGGGGAAAGAGGAGTTTGGTACCGCACTACGTTACTCAAAGAGTATTGGTACCGATTTTCTATATGTAGCAAAAAAGAGTTATTTTCAAAAACAGCCCATAACCGTTCGTGTCTCTGACAGTATGGAACGTATTATGGCAAGTTTCGCGACCATAACGTCCCGGCTTCTGTTTGCATTTGTCTTCTTTATCATCCTTGCCACCATCATCTCCTATAAACTCAGTCAAAAGATCCAGGATGATGTCACGGAGCTTATCACTTATCTCGACCAGATCGCGAACAAGAACTATAAGGCCGTCATAAAGATCAGACACTTTAGTGAGTTCCTGCTAATATCACTGCAGCTGAAAAACCTGGTAAAGAAACTGAGCAGCCGGGATAAGCAGAAGCGAAAATACACCGCCAAACTCCGTCTTAGCAACAAACAGCGTAATGATATCCTCTCTGCGATCAGCCATGAGTTCAAAAATCCCATCGCCTCCATCATGGGTTATGCCGAGACCCTTCATGATGATCCCAACATCGATACAAAAATACGTAAGAAGTTTTTGGGAAAAGTACTTTCTAATTCGGAAAAAATAACACTTATGCTCGATCGCCTTTCACTTTCTGTCAAGCTCGAGAACAATGACATGAAGATAAAAAGAGTGAATTTCGATCTCTGTGACCTCTCCCAAGAAGTCGTACAGAACCTGGCAAAGAAGTATAAGAACCGTACGATCGACTATCAGTGTGAGAAGACGCTGGTCTTTGCCGATAAGACTACCATAGAGATGATACTTATCAACCTTGTCGATAATGCCATGAAATACTCTGAAGAGGATGTATCTGTCATCATCGCCGATAATCACCTCCATGTCATCGACAAAGGCATAGGTATCTCCACCGGCGAACTGGAGAAGGTCACCTCAAAATATTACCGCGTTGAGAAGAACAGCTGGGACAACTCTCTGGGACTTGGACTCGCTATAGTAAGCTATATACTTAACATGCACGAGACTACACTAGATATAAAAAGCGAGATAGGGGTAGGCTCAGATTTCGGTTTTGATCTTAACCCTATCCTTAGATGTAATATGGATGAGAAGAGTAAGGATGGTGAATAAGAGGCCTTGGTGACTGGCGACAAGGGGTCAAAGCTTCACTTTATCACTTCGCTCCAAAAGATGAACCATCCTGACCCCGTTGAAAGCCATTGTCCTCAACTTGTCCGTCTCAAAGCTGTTACGTTACAATAACGCTATGGCAACAGAAATGACATTACCCGAAAAAAGTAGCTGGCGTAGACTTCTTATCTACTGGCATACAAAAAACTTCTCTCAAAAGACCTACGATATCGCTCTTATCCTCGCTGTAGCAGTCTTTACTAACCATAATATCTATGAGGAGGAGCTCAAAGAGGCCAGAAAACTCCTGAGTGAGATCCTGATTGATGATGAGTCCGGCATCGATGAGATCATACATTACATAGAGTTGAGACTTCTGGAGTTTAAAAACGATGATTCAGAGTATACTAACGCAACAAAACAGGTCAAAACACTCATCAAACAAGATGAACAGCTCTATCGTTATTGCATAGATATCTTTGAATCAGATGAACTTCTTGACAGCGAAGAAGAGGATTTTGAACGCGCTTTGAAAAGACTTCTTCTAGAACCATGATGACTCTTCCTTCAGAACTCACCCCTGTCACTGACTATCTGTTAAGTCAAGGCTGTTTTCCCGTCATCGTAGGCGGATACCTCCGTGACACACTTCTGGATGTAGAGAGTAAAGACATAGATATAGAAGTCTATGTCGTCAAAGATATTGAGACTCTTCAGCGTATGCTTGAACCCTTTGGATCAGTAGACCTGGTAGGCAAAAGTTTTGGTGTACTGAAACTCTCTCTTGCAGGCTATCACCTCGACTTCTCACTTCCTCGTAAAGAGTCTAAGACATCGACCGGTCATCGCGGTTTCAATATCTCTCTAAGCGGGCAGATGGACTTCATCACTGCTGCGCAGCGAAGGGACTTTACCATAAATGCCATGGGTTATGTCATCAACTCCTCATTGCTACTTGACCCTTATGGTGGACAAAAGGACCTTGATTCCCGAACCCTACGTTGCGTCAATCCCGAGACCTTTGTCGAAGACCCCCTACGTATACTCCGTGCAATACAGATGGTAGGGAGATTCGAGTTACAGTGTGATGAGCAGCTTATTGCACTCTGTTCAGAGATGGTAGATAGAGACGTCCTTAAAGAACTTCCCAAAGAGCGTCTCTTTGAAGAGATAAAGAAACTGCTTTTAAAAGCTAAACGACCCTCTATCGGTCTTGCCCTGATGAAACGTATGCATGTACTCGATTTCCTACCTGAACTACGTGCACTGGTGAATGTACCTCAAGACCCCAAGAGCTATCCAGAAGGAGATGTCTGGACACATACCCTGATGGCAGTCGATGCGATGGCATCACTGCGTACCGGTGAAGACAAACGTGACCTAACATTGATGTTAGCCGTGTTATGCCATGACTTTGGAAGACCATCGACGACCAAAAAGATCGATGGTCACTGGTCAACACCTGCTCATGAAGAAGTAGGGGTAGGGCTGGCAGCTACATTTCTAAGACGTATCAGTGATGAGAAGAAGCTCATCACTGATGTCCTTGCACTGGTACGTTTTCATCCTCAGCCCTTACGGTTATATGAATCGTCCAGTGATGACTCAGATCTGCGTAGACTTGCCGTCAAAGTCTCTCTTGAGGACCTTCTGTTAATCGCTAAAGCCGACTATATGGGGCGTAGGATCGAGAAGGTAGCTGTACAAAGTTATCCGGCAGGAGAGTGGTTTGAGAAGCGAGCAGTTGCGTTAGATATACTACAAAGATCACCAAAAGCTCTTCTACATGGACGTGATCTCATCGCAAAGAACATGCAGCCATCTCCTCACTTCAAAGGCATCCTTGACGCAGCCTTTGATGCCCAACTTGAAGGTAGGTTCTCTACCTACGATGAAGCAAAAGTGTGGCTTTCGACTTATCTCGCCTCCTTGGACTTTGGAAAGTCATAGTGTAAAAGTCTTGCCAAATCCATATCTCTCCAGCTCCCCATGACCGCTATCAACGCGTAAGCTGAAGTAGGAAGATCTGACTCTACCCCTGTAAGATAGGATAAAAGTTCTTCTGACCCTGGGTTATGACTGACGATCATCAGATCTTTCACTTCCATATCCACACCAGCTATAACATCGAGATAATCCTTGACATCTGCCATATAAAGCCTCTCATCTTCGATGATCTCTCCATCATAAGAGAAAGCTGAAGAGACTGTCTTTGCCGTACTCTTTGCCCTCAAAGCAGGGGAGCTGATGAGTCGGTCACAGCTGTATCCGAGTGCGTTTAAGCGTTCACCCATCATCGGTGCATCACGAAGTCCACGTTTGTTCAAGGGGCGATCTCTATCTGAAAGGTTATGATTCTTCCAAGAAGATTTTGCATGCCGCATTATTAGCAGGGTACGTTCGTTATCTGTATTTATTGTTTTCATCTTACTGCCTTTTTATTACTGCATTATAGGATAGATCCGAAATAAATATCACACTTATAAGCCTTGCTAACTTGCTAACAGACATAATGGGGTCAAAGCTTCACTTTATCGCTTCGCTCCGAAAGGTGAACCATCCTCGTATGTAAAAAAATTTCTAAAATAACAGCCTATACTATAGATGTGGA
>JADGEC010000197.1 GCA_016744575.1 Sulfurimonadaceae bacterium
ACATCTTCACGGTGCTCAGGACTTTCGCCGATCGCATTCCATGTGATACAGCCTTCTGTAGGACATGAAGTCGCACATGCTGGCTCATCGTGGTGACCTACACACTCTACACACTTGTCACCATATACGTAGTATATCTCTTCACCCGTCGGGTTATCATCTTCGTCAACGATCGCTTCTACTGGGCACTCATCGATACATGCACCACAGTTGATACAAGTATCATTAATTATTACTGCCATGTAGTCTCCTATGTTTTGGTTTCGGAAAACTATACCACTTAGATTTTTAAAGGTACCTAAAAGGCTATGGCTACAACGAAAATATGAGTGTTTCTTGTTACGCTTTACTATATATGGGACAACTCTGCAAAGCATCAATATGTCAACGAGAAGTAATTACTAAAAAAGTAGGTAAATATACATCAGCCCATTATAAAGGCATATAGAGAGCGATGCTTGAGGATGTGTGGCAGTTGCATCTAGAATGGAGTGACTTGACAACACATGACAGTTGCAAGATCTAGAGAAAAGCGATAAACGCCGCTGTGACGATTCCGCGTTTAGCGCTCCACTGCACTGGGTTTTAGCCCTTGTCACCACTGATGTCTGTACGATTTCTATTGGAAATAGCACTTAAAGCGAGATTAGAATAGTCCTACGTCCATACAGTCACTATATCATAGGCGAAAGAGACCTAGACCCTTACAGGCCCAAATATTCCTTGATAACATCCACTTTATCCGTACGTTCCCAGGTAAATTCAGGAAGTTCACGTCCAAAGTGCCCATAAGCCGCGGTCTTACGGTAGATAGGACGAAGAAGATCAAGCGAATCGATGATCCCTTTTGGTGTCAGATCAAAGTTCTCACGTACGCACTGCTCTATCTTCTCTTCCGAGACGACACCGGTACCATGCGTATTGATCATGATAGATACGGGCTTGACTACACCAATGGCGTAAGCCACCTGAATGGTCACACGATCGCAGGCACCAGCAGCGACAAGATTCTTAGCCACATAACGCGCAGCATACGCAGCAGAACGGTCCACTTTTGTAGGGTCTTTACCACTAAAGGCACCACCACCATGCGGGCAGGCTCCACCATAAGTGTCTACGATGATCTTACGACCCGTCAGACCCGCATCACCCTGAGGCCCGCCGATGACGAACTTACCTGTCGGATTGATGTGATATTTGACATCTTTGCTCAACAGTTCCACCGGGATCACCTTCTTGATGACCTCTTCGATGATATCTTTATGAAGTTGTGCCTGATCAACATCATCGTGATGCTGTGTAGAGACGACGACCGTCTCTACTGAGACGGGTCTATCACCGACATACTTCACGCTGATCTGTGCCTTACCATCAGGACGTAGATAAGGGATGATGTTCTCTTTACGTACCTGTGCCAACCGCTCAGTCAGACGATGAGCGAGATGGATAGGAAGCGGCATCAGCTCTTTGGTCTCTCGACACGCATAACCGAACATCAGACCCTGATCTCCCGCGCCAATATCACCATTCTCCTGGTCGACACCTTGGTTGATATCAGGTGATTGTTCACCGATCCCGTTTAGGACTGCCGCAGCACGGTGGTCAAAACCAAACTTTGCATCAGTGTAACCGATCTCTCTTATTACCTGCCGTGCGATATCTTGCATCGGGGCATACGCTTTTGTCTTCAACTCACCTGCGATTACGCAAAAGCCATTTGAGACCAGAGTCTCACACGCTACACGTGCTTTAGGGTCTTTGGCAATAATGTCATCCAAAATAGCATCACTGATCTGATCAGCCATCTTATCAGGATGCCCTTCTGTTACAGACTCGGAAGTAAATATATACTCTTTAGTCATCGATTTCCTTTATTGTTTCTTTTTCCTTTAAGACGACTCATCCGAGAGTATCTCAAAATATAAAGTTCAGGATTATAACTGAATGCTCTTTAAAGAATTTCTTACAGCATCAGACTTAAGGATAATCTTTTTCCTTTGTTGCTATACTTCCCGCACAAATTCAAAAAAACAACGGAGAGTACATCAATGTTAGTAACTAACAAAGCACCTGACTTCACGGCAACGACTGTAATGGGCAACAACGAGATCGTAGAAGATTTCAACCTTTATGACAATTTTGGCGAAAAAGGAACGGTACTGTTCTTTTATCCACTTGACTTCACTTTTGTCTGTCCTTCAGAGATCATTGCCTTCGACCACCGTCTTGAAGAGTTCACTTCACGTGGCGTCAATGTCATCGGTGTCTCTATTGACTCTCAGTTCAGCCACTTCGCATGGAAGAACACTCCAGTAAACGAAGGTGGTATCGGCCAAGTCCGTTATCCACTAGTAGCTGACCTTACTAAAGAGATCGCTAAAGCTTATGATGTACTTCTTGATGGCGGCGTAGCACTTCGTGGTTCATTCCTGATCGATGCTGATGGTACCGTCCGTCATGCAGTCATCAATGACCTTCCACTTGGCCGTAACATCGATGAGATGATCCGTATGGTAGACACTATGCAGTTCGTTAACGAGCATGGTGAAGTATGTCCTGCTGGTTGGCAAAAAGGTGACGACGGTATGAAAGCTGACACAGAAGGTGTTGCTGAGTATCTTGCTGAGCACGAAAAAGATCTATAATAGTACGACAAATGAACAAGTATCCCTCTTACGCTTTTATCCTATGCTTCGAGATGGCATAGGACACACGAGCGACGGAGGTATCGGCATCTAGTGCCAGTTCTGTTTACCTACGCGTACCAGTGCCAAGCAATGGCACTGATCACACAGATGCCAAATATAATAGCCTGAAAAATAAAGACAGCTATTCATCTCGATCTATCCCCACCTCTTGACTGTGCCCTTACGCTACATCTTGTATTGATTCCAGATACAGGTTCATCAACTTTTGATAGTCGATAGCTCAATCGAATCGCTGTAGTTGTATTTATACATAAAGTCTTTAATACCTTCTTTTAACTCCTTGATAGTCACTGTAAGCCTCCCCAAAAACTGGACCACCTAAAACAGAATAGTTCTGATAATATCTATCAAGAGTATTCATGCGAAGAAGTAAGTTCACAGAGAAGCAGATCATCGAGGTCTTGAAAGAGATCGAAAGTGGTGCACCAGTCGTTGAGACTCTACGTGACAAAGGTGTCAGTAAAGACACGTATTACAAATGGAAGCGTAAGTATAGCGGCATGGAAAGCGGTGATGTCAAAAGGTATAATGGCCTGAATATCTAAGACAGTCTTTTATCAAGATCTATTTCCTAAAAAGTTAGAATAGCTATACGATAAAGAGGAGATAGAGATGAGCAGGAA
>JADGEC010000086.1 GCA_016744575.1 Sulfurimonadaceae bacterium
TAGTTGTAAAGTAGGTAGAGTGCGATGTAGCGGTAGAGTGTGATGATGATGTGACTGTAGCGATTGTTCTTATACCAGCGTATCTTTGCAAGACTCTCATCGATGAAGACGACGATCTCCTCATGGGTGGCTCGCTCCATCGGTGAAAAGGTGATGATGCTATTGTAGAGTTGTGGTGCAAAGGTCTCATACTCTGTCGCTTTGAGTATCTGGATATAGGCCTGCAGTTCCGCGTTCTTACGCTCTACGGATTTACTATCCTCACTGAAATACTCAGTGATGTGTCGTAATATCTTCTGCCCGATCTGCTTTTTTGGGATGATAAGATAATCTATCTGCAACAGTAATGTCAGATAGGTAAATGCGACCATACCTACATTGTCATCAGAAGGCAGTCTTTTGATCTTCTGCTCATACTCTTTTATCCATCTCTGCATATAGTCGTACTTCTTTTTCTTCTGCTCATCAGCGATGGTGATGATATGGCCTGTGTCAAGGACGGCCTGTTCACTAAACTCACTGGTCATATACTCCTTCTCATAATCAGCGTTAAGGGCGATCTCACGCAGTGGGAAAAAGACTTTTTGTGGGCTCATGGTCATGTTGTCAAGGCGGATCTTTAGTTTTATTTTCTTCTCTTGGGTATAGAAGCGGGCATAAGTGAGTTGATAATCACGTTCCAATAACCGGCGCTTTACGGCGACATCACTCAGCGTAGCATCGGCGATGATGCATTGCGCTTCGAGACTCTTCTCAGTCACGGTGCCTGTGATCTTAGCGGAGCCTTGTATGAGCTCAAAGTCCAGTCTATCTGCCTCTTCTTTGACTATGATATTGTGGGTAGGTTCCTCTCCGTTATAGTTTTGCAGTGAGTGTAGAAAATGACGGTAGGCCTCAATAGTCTTCTCCTGCTCAAAAGCTTCTGTTGAGGCTAAGAAGAGTTCAGGTTCTTTAGGATCGATCTGGGCATTTATCCCGCGTCCGAACTGGTAGTGACCGAGCTCTTTGTTATCGAAAAAACGGTTAAACCACTCAGGCATCAGACATGTTCTTTAAAAATCGAGTGTGCTTTACCACTAGACAGAGGAGAGCATCGGTCGAGAGAGGCATCATCGTACGTTCTTCTTTATGGGAAAGTTCTTAAGTAGTTCGGTGATCACCTCATTGATATAAGACCTTCTCTGCTCAGGATCATCATGGGACTTGAGTCTGTCGGTCGCAATACCTCTCCAGATGATCTTGTTTTGTTTGGGGTCGACGATATCCACGATCAGTTTACCTTCATCATAGGTATAGACACGAGTGGTGGCTGTCGTCCTACCCCCATAACCGTAACCACGTCCGTATCGGTAGGGGTACATACCAAGGCTTTGGTAATCTGTATCGATCTTGGTCTTGCTGCGTACGTCAGTGTGGAAAAGGACATAGTAATCAGGAGCAGATCGTTTAACAGCCTTATGGCCTTTAGATGTGAGGTCATCATCTATGGCATCGATGATGCGTGAAGTAGTAAGTGTGTTGTCTGCTTCTTTGTCTTTATGGACGACTGTGAATGTTGAGAGTGTGTCAAATGCAAACTCTGGACTGTAGTCTGTCTCTATCTTCATCGTCGAGCAGGCACTCAAGAGCAGGAGAGATAAAAAGGCGATGATCACTCTCATGTTTTTATCCTTGTGGTCATTTAGGACTTATTATAGGTAAGGGTGACTGAAAGGAGCGTGAAGTGTGCAGTTTGGGTCATGAATGAAGTAAGATCGGTCTCAAAGTCCTTCCAATCTCTCTTTTGCCTTGATTATAAGGGTGTCAAGGAGTGTACACTCCTGATCATAGGCTTCGTTCTTTTTTAAGTCCTTCTCGGCCATTGCGAGTCGGGCGAGTTCCTTTTTATGTTGCTTAAAAGAGACGGATATGGCTTGGAAATCAGCTTTCTGATGGATGTTTTTTCTCTCTTTATCCAGGAGTCGTAGTGTCTTTTGAAATATGTTTATCTTATGTACCTCAAATAGTCTTAAGGGCACCTCTAATAACCCTGATGATATACAGGGTTGTTAGAGGTGCCCTTAATATCTGAGAATCATAACTATTGGATATTACCTTGAGCTTACCGTTTGTTCGATGTAGTCAGTATTTTTAAATAAGAGGTATTTGTTGGTGAGATGAGAGATAGGCTATATCTGTGTAGCCTATCTGGGGTATTACTTTTTCTCTTCTATTGCTTTAGGCTTCTTCTCATGGTCGTAAAAGTAGTTAGTCGCTTCGACAAAACCTTCGACACTACCACAATCAAAACGATTTCCTTTGAACTTATAGCCCAGGACCATGCCTTTTTTTGCTTGGGTAAGCAGGGCATCGGTGATCTGAAGTTCGCCGTTCTTACCAGGTTTGGTCTTTTTTATGACTTCAAAGATATCCGGCGTAAGGATGTAGCGGCCGATGATCGCAAGGTTACTTGGCGCTTTATCATTATCTGGCTTTTCGACCATGTTGTCGACCATGAAGACAGAGTCTTCGATCTCGCGTCCAGCGATGACACCATATTTATGGACATCCTCTTTCGGGACCTCCATGATGGCGACGACACAGCATTTATATTTGTTGTAGAGGTCGATCATCTGGCGCAGGACGCCGTCGCCGTCAGGATTAAAACAGAGGTCATCTGCGAGTATGACAGCAAAGGGGTCAGCCTCGCCGACAAGGACTTTACCTTTATAGATGGCATCACCAAGTCCCTTCATCTCGTTTTGTCTTGTATAGGTAAAGGTACAGTTATCGATGAGTGTACGGATATCAGTGAGTAGAGACTCTTTAGAAGAGCCTTGGATCTGATGTTCCAGCTCATAACTTATGTCAAAATGGTCTGTGATAGCACGTTTTCCGCGGCCCGTGATAACGGCCATGACATCACAACCTGCATCATAGGCTTCTTCGACACCGTATTGAATAAGCGGTTTGGTCAAGATAGGCAGCATCTCTTTGGGCATAGCTTTGGTAGCAGGTAGAAAACGTGTCCCGTAGCCGGCGGCTGGGAATAGACATTTTTTGATCATAGATTATCCTTGGTACTATTTTTATTAGACTCTGCGAGCCTCTCTGCCGCGATGCCGCTTTTCAGCCACATCACGCCATACGCTTCGATCTTGACTTCCGGTCGTTCGATGACAGAGCCCGAGATGAGTTCGGTTGCTGGCATTATAAGATAATTATGTAAAACAAATATAACATCTTCATCAGAAAAGTTATGTATTGCCATGAGTTGGGAGCCATCATCACGATTCTCTCGATGGATGCAGAAAAGTGCAGGATGCGGCTGTGTGAAAAAGAACTCGCCAAAGGGGTCAAAGGCACTTTCATGTATACGGACGGATAGGAGCCGCTTATAGCTTTTAAAGATCGATCTCTCCAGGCTCCCTTCCTGCTTTAGACGAGTCTCAAGACCATGGGCATTGAACTTCTCCCTATTGATGGAGCGGTTGATTCCCGTCATCTTGACACCGCGAAGGTAGTTTCGTGATCCGACCAGGGAGTGAAAATATATTCCCGGGACCCCCGGCATGGCAAGCATGATCGCCTGGGTAAGCATCATCCGTTTTATTCGGGTAGTGTTATCCGCTTCAGGAGTTGAGAGCAGGTCGATATAGCTGCAATTGAGCTCATAAGGACTGTCAGTACCATCAGGGTTGGAGCGGTAGGATACCAGACCATCGGATCGTTTGGCGGCCTCTTCGAGTCGTGCGATCTCATCTTCATCTAAAATAGAGTTCACAGGGCGCAGACCGACACCATCATGCGAGGCAGTGAAATTGAAAAAACAGACCTTGTCGCTGGGAAGTTCCAAAGTCTGCGCCCATTTGATGAGGGTGTCGGTCCCGCCCGTTAGTACGGAATGAAGCAGAAGCGGCGGCAGGGCAAAGTTGTAGACCATCTGCGCTTCATCATCACCGCTTCCAAAATAGGAGATGTTCTCATGATGCGGTACATTGGTCTCAGTGATGATGATCACTTCAGGGGCGGCTTGATGCAGTGCGTCTCTGATAAGCTGGATGAGTTCATGTGTCTGGGGCAGGTGGGCACTGGGTGTACCGATCTCTTTCCAGACAAAAGCGATGGCATCAAGACGCAGCAGTCTGGCACCTTTTTCGATATAGAAGAAAAGTGCGTCAAGTACTGCCAGAAGGACTTTGTGATTGGCGTAATTGAGGTCGACCTGGTCTTTACTGAACGTCGTCCAGATGTTGTGGATACGTCCGTTCGCATCGGTGAACTCATGCAGCAAAGGTGTGGCGCGGGGCCGGACGACATCACTGAGGTCAGTGACCGGATCGACATCGATGAAGAAGTCGGTAAAGTCAGGATCATTGGCTAAGTAGGCTTTAAACCAGTCTGAGAACTGTGAGACATGGTTGATGACCCCGTCAAACATGAGACGGAAATGCTGCTTGAACGCTTCGATCTCTTTCCAGGAACCAAAATGAGGATCGACCTCTTTATAATCTACTACCGAGAAGCCATCATCTGAGGAGAAGGGGTAGAAGGGGAGGATATGAACAGAGTTGATCATCCCGTCGGTCTGCTTCTCAAGAAAATCAAGAAGCGTCTCCAAAGGGGGGTGCGGCGGTGACTGCACCTGATCAGCATAGGTGATGAGGATGGTGTCTTTCTCGCTAAGATGATAGTTTTGAGACTTTATCTTCTTCTGATAGGTCTCGATCAGTTTCCTAATACCTGCATCTGCCAGCTTAGACTCCGTTGGTGAATAGAGTACATCAAGACGCTCAGCGATCGTCCGCGGTTCATAACAGGTGATCATATCGCTTTGGCATCCTCAGCGACAGCATCGGCAAGCTGGTCAGAGAAGTCCGGAAGTACAGAACGGACGGTGATCCATGGTGAGAGTGAGGGAAGGTCCATCGAATCCTGGGAGAACTCTTTTGCCGCTTCTTCTATGGCGTCTTGAAAGATCTCGACAGCATTGATCTCCTGTTCACGGTCATAGTCAAGACCGTTTATCTTACTCAGGGCGACAAACTTTGAGATCTCAAAGCGTGACTCCTGGTAATAGGTCGCCTGCAGGGTCTTAAAGTGAGGATCCGAAAAGACCACGCCCTCTTGTGCCATCACACGGAAGATCATCTTAGCGATATCTGCGGCCATCTTGTAGATGCCGCCACCGCTGTCTTTGCTGCCAAGTTCTTGGTGTTTATGTTCATAACTCTGCATGATATCGGTCTGACAGATCCGTTTGTTAGAGGTGTTCTTATAGACCTCACTGAGTGTCGAGACCTCCAGCCCCCAGGTTGGTGAGATGGCGATACCGCGTCCAAGGGAGCGTATAAAAGCGAACTCGCCGGAGAGGGCATAACGGAAACTCCCCATATAGTCGAGATAGCGGCTTGTCCCAAGGACTTTTTCCAGCGAGCTGATAAGCGGGTTGTAAAACAGCCGGGTGACCCGGCCATGTAGTTTCGTGGTGACTCGCGAGTAGTAACCCTTGTTGAACTCATAATCAAGTGCCGGATGCACGATAGGGTAGAAAAGACGGGCGACTATCTCCCGAGAGTAGTTTAGGATGTCACAGTCGTGCAGAGCAAATGCGTAGTTCTCCTGATCGGTAAGACCATAACCCATCATCGTCCAGACATTACGCCCCTTACCGAGGATATCGAGTCCATGAAACCCTGCACCAGTGAGTTCACTATAACACGCTTTGATACGCGGGCCGTCGTTCCAGAGTACATCGACCTGGCAGGGCAGCTGTGACATCAACTCTTTTACTTCTAAAAACTGCTCATAAGTCGCACGGTCCAGACCCAGGATGATCTTATGAAGATAGTGCACATGTTTGAGGTCTTCGATGATCGTATGCATCGCAGGTGTCTCAAACTCTGAGTAGAGTGCCGGCAGAAGCAGGACCATATTACGGCGCTGGGCGAACTCTTCCAGTTCTGTCTCCATATCTTGCAGAGAGCGGCCTCCAAGGTTTTGAAGTGAGGTGATGACGCCGTTTTGAAAAAAATCTGACATGGTTATTGTGCTCCTTTATAGGCGATGATGATATCTGTCACATTGGTACCGGTATGACCGGTCTTGATAGCGGCTCCAAGCTGTTCTAAGATCGTATTGGAATCAAATGCAGTGATGTAGTATTGAAGGTCTATCTGCTTCTCTTTACTCTCTTTATAGAGTGTATTACTGATCAGAGCACCTGCTGCATCTGAATTACCATCGATGCCGTCTGTCCCTGCGGCGATGATCTCATAAGGGCAGCACTCCTGAAGCGCCTGAAGGACGAGCAGGGCAAAGTGCTGATTCCGCCCGCCCCGGCCTTCTCCTGTGACCGTGACGGTAGTCTCTCCGCCAAGCAGCAGCAGTGTGCCCGGTGCCAGTGCCTTGAAGGTCTCGACGAACGCTTCTGCTGCGCTCTCTACACTGCCGGAGATCGGTCTGTGTTCAAGTATGACAGAGACGTCTTGTGTATACGCATAGCTTTGGGCTGCTTTTAGCGCGTCAGCATTGGATGAGAGCAGTTGATGGATGACATTGGGACGGATGTTTTTGGGGGTCTCTTCGATCTCTCCCAGGACACCACGGCGAAGGACTTCCTGTACGGATGAAGCGAGTCTGGAGAAGAGTCCACGATCGGTGAGCAGTCTCATGACATCGTCATAGCTGCTTGCATCACTGTGCAGTGGTGCGGAACCGATAGTCTGCAGGTCATTTCCGACGACATCGGAGATGACTAAGACGATGATCGTCGCAGCACTCTTCTGGGCTAAACGACCGCCTTTTATCAAGGAGAGGTGTTTGCGAACAGCGTTGACCTCCTCTATGGAAAAGCCATTTTCCAAAAGCAGTTGGGTCGTTGCGATGAAGTCATCTAATGTGATAGGTGGGATGGGCTTTTCCATCAAAGCAGAAGTGCCGCCGGAGAGTAGATAGACTATGAGATCTTTCTCACTGGTACTCTCAAAACAGCCTATCATGGCATCTGCTGCCGCAATACTTTTGGAAGAGGGAAGGGGATGGGTCGCCTCAATACAGGTCGCATGTTGTAAGAACGTAGGAGGTTCAGGAGAGACGACCACGCCCCCACCCCATTGTGAGCCTAAGATCTTCTCCATCTCTACTGCCATCTCCGCAGCCGCTTTACCGCTGCCACATAGATAGCAGTAATCAAAAAGCTTGAGGTCAAGATAACTCTTTCCTACGGCGAGTTCATTATCTTTATAGGTGACTATTTTGGAGATGATGTTTTTTGGCCTTACGGCGTCAATGGCAATATCAAAGACTTTTTTGACATCAATGTTCATGTAGAAGCTCCTTTAATACACTGTTCCAGCCTTTAGGACCGGAAAAGGGTGCTTTTATCAGATTTGAAAGTTCGAGAAACGCATAAGTCCCATCAGCTTTTGGGATTAGTACCGGGACATCGACACTTCTAAGCATGCTGAAGTCGTTCTCACTGTCGCCCAGAGCTATGGAGTGATAGGTCACACCGGTGATCTTGTGCATCCGTTCAAGAAGGCTGTGAACGGCAATACCCTTGTTCTGTTCATCACTGATGAGGTGGTAAAAACGTCCCCCTTTGGTGACGGTGAAACCATGCGGGGCGACTGCCTCACGAAGGGAGCTAAGTGAGTCAGGGTCCTCGAGAAGGAAAGGTTCTGAGCAGTGACGCTTTTTTGCCATAGCAGCTTCCAGAGCATCAAGCCCTGTGAGTCCGGCTACCTCCTCTTGGCTCATGTGTGAAAAACCGCGAAGTGGAAAATCATCGCTTAATGTGTTCAGTAAGTCTACGCACTGT
This sequence comes from Sulfurimonadaceae bacterium, assembly GCA_016744575.1. GTDB lineage: Bacteria > Campylobacterota > Campylobacteria > Campylobacterales > Sulfurimonadaceae > BB26. The sequence continues at coordinate 7,802 of JADGEC010000086.1, forward strand.
TCATAGGCTTTTCCGAGTATGATGATCTCATACTCTGCGTCCTTTGGTCCATTGTAGAAGGCTTTACTGCAGCGGGGGATGAAGATCGCTCCGCCATTCTCGACGATAAACGGAGCGCAGATCCCCATCTCCTCTTGCAGTATCTTCACCTCTGGTTCTGTCTTGCTAGTGACAAATACCAGAGGGATCTCCTCTTTCATCAACAAGTCAAGCATTGGCTGTGCGGGAGCATAAGAGTAGGTGCTATGGTCGAGTAAGGTTGCGTCAAGATCTGTGAAGACGATGAATGGCTTATCGGCTGGACCACTCATAAAGATGATGGACTAGATGTGATCTTTTGGATTGTTTTCATAGGGTCATTATAGCATTAGAAAGGTAGAAGGGTGAAAGATGGATGATTAAATAGTAGCCATACTTAGATCATACAAGTACTTATTATATAGACATAAAGTGCTAAAGTAGTCAGTAGAAAGCTATTTCTACTGTAACTCTTAAGATCGTTTAATCGCCTCCAGGGCTTTTTTAGTGATCTCAGTGATCTGTGCAAAATCTCTGTTCTTTATAAGCTCTAAAGGGGCTACCCAGCTTCCTCCGATACATAAGACATTACTTAGTGCAAGAAAGTCGGGAGCATTGTTGGCATTGACACCACCGGTCGGACAGAACTTGACGTTCTGAAATGGTCCGGAAAAGGACTTTAGTGCAGTGATGCCACCGGCACTCATAGCCGGATAGAGCTTGAAACGGTCATAACCGTGCTCAAGTCCCATCATGATATCAGAAGCAGAAGCCGCACCGGGAAGCAGGGTCACACCCATCGTTTTCGCACTTTGAAGCAGTGTCGGGGTCATACCCGGACTGATCGAGAACTTTCCTCCGGCATCATCGACACGCTTGAGGTCTTCTGGGTTAAGGACAGTCCCGGCACCTATGACGGCATCCGGACAGTGTATGGCGATCTGCTCTATGGCCTGAAGTGCAGCAGGTGTCCTGAGTGTGATCTCGAGGATGTTGATACCGCCTTCGATAAGTGCATTGGCCAACTCGACAGCGTCGTTGGCATCATCGATGGCGATCACAGGGATGATCGGTGAGACCTCCATGACTTGTGTAGCTGTTAACATGACTCTTCTCCCGGTAAAGCAAAGTTACACGCACCCTCTTCGGCACCACTGACATTGTCTCGCATACTGGCAAAGAGTTCGCGACCCATGCCAAAATGGTTGCTTGAGAGGTCAGCAGTGACTACCGTCCGGCTCTCAAGTGTCTCACTCGTTACAAGCAGTTCCAGTGTGCCGTTATCACTGTCAAGACGGAGTATATCTCCTTCTTGTATCTTGGCTATCATCCCGCCTGAAGCGGCCTCTGGTGTCATATGGATGGCAGATGGGACCTTACCCGACGCGCCTGACATACGACCATCGGTGACGATCGCGACTTTAAAGCCGCTGTCTTGCAGGGCACCAAGTGGCGGCATCAGGCCATGAAGCTCTGGCATACCATTGGACTTGGCGCCTTGGAAGCGAACAACTGCGATAAAGTCACGCTCGAGCTTACCGGCTTTAAATGCTTCCTGCAGCGCGTCTTGGGTATGAAAGATCATAGCCGGAGCTTCTATAAGACGGTGTTCGGGTTTGAGTGCCGATGTCTTGATGACACTACGACCGATGTTCCCATCAAGGACTCTCAGTCCACCATGCGCATCGAAAGGCTCGCTTACTGATGAGATGACTGCACTATCATAGGACTTTGTCGGGACCTCTTTATAGTGGAGGACTCTATCTTCGAGAAATGGTTCCTCAAGGTAACGATCAAGTCCAAAGCCTACGATGGTGTTGACATCATTGTGTAAGAGTTTGGCATCAAGTAGTTCGCGGATGACCAGACCCATACCGCCAGCGGCATGGAAATGGTTCACATCCGCCGAACCGTTAGGATACATGCGGCATAACAGTGGCACTACTTTTGAAAGTCTGTCAAAATCATCCCAGTTAAGGACGATCCCTGCCGCGCGTGCCATAGCGACGAGGTGTAGCGTGTGGTTGGTGGAGCCGCCGGTCGCAAGCAGTCCGATGATGGCATTGACAAAACTCTTCTCATCGAGCATCTTACCAACTGGCATATAGTTCTCACCAAGCGGGCTTATCTTTAAGACCTGTTTAGCTGCAGCCTCGGTCAGTGCATTACGAAGTGGAGTCTCAGTATTGACAAACGAGGCGCCGGGAAGGTGCAGTCCCATGATCTCCATCAACATCTGATTGGAGTTTGCCGTACCGTAAAAGGTACAGGTACCTACACTGTGATAGGAAGCTGATTCGGTCTTGAGTAGCACTGATCGGTCGACTTTTCCTTTTGCATACTCCTGACGGATCTTTGCTTTTTCAGAATTGCTGATACCTGAGGGCATTGGACCGGCCGGGACAAAGACTGCCGGAAGATGACCGAATGAGAGGGCACCGATGAGTAGACCGGGGACGATCTTGTCACAGACACCGAGATAGAGCACGCCGTCGAACATGTTGTGTGAGAGTGCGATAGCCGTGCCCATGGCGATGCTATCACGGCTGTAGAGGCTAAGTTCCATGCCCGGCTGAGACTGAGTGATGCCGTCGCACATCGCAGGCACGCCACCGGCAAACTGCGTAGTCACACCTTCATGGTCGAGTGTGCGTTTGATGAGTGAAGGGTAGGTCTTGAACGGCTCATGTGCGGAGAGCATATCATTGTAAGCGGAGACGATGGCGATGTTCTCGCGTTTAAGTCCAGCGAGCTCCTCTTTCTCATGGGAAGAGCATGAGGCCATGCCATGAGCGAGATTGCTGCAGCCAAGTGCTTCACGACTGACACCTTGATGGTGCGCCTCTTTGATGCGTTTGAGATAGACTGTTCGACTCTTCTCGCTGCGCTTGATGATGGATTTGGTAACGGCTAAAACGGTTTCGTTCATGCTTTATCCTTTGGTGTAATAGACTTCAAGTGGAAGTCTTTTCTGATCGATCATGGCGCGGATAGGCATAGTGTTGACCTCTCCATCCTTCATCGCTTCAAGATAGACCTCATGTTTTTTCTCACCCTCTATATGCAGCAGCAGTGAACGGGTATTAAGCAGTCGTTTACGACTTAGCGTCATACGTTCATAAGGGGCTTTTGGAGGTGTGATAGCAATACAGGCCGCATCAGTGCTCAATGCTTCATCAAGTGCCGCGGCATCAGGGAAAAAGGATGCCGTGTGACCGTCATCGCCCATGCCGAGCAGCACTACATCAAAAGGTCTTGAAAGCTCACTTAGTGCTTCGAGACACTGTGTGACACCGGCTTTGGCACTGTTCGCTTCGTTTTTCAGACCGATAAAGGTCGCATCCGCTGCCTTGTCTTTAAGTAGATATCTTTTGACAAGATACTCATTACTATCAGAGTCCTTCGGATCGACCCAGCGCTCATCGACGAGTGAGATCGTCACTTTTCCCCAGGGGAGATCGAGATGAGAGAGCTTCTCAAAAAGTACTTTAGGCGTCGAACCGCCGGAGACGACCATAGAGGCAGTCCCATACTCATGTATACCGGCGATAAGGTCTTGGCTGATGCGTTCTATCAACGCTTGATGCAGTTCCTCTTTTGTGCCGCGAGGATGCGCGATGGGCTTTTTAGTCATGCCAGCTTCTATTGTCACGTTCTATAAGTGCGATGGAAGCGGTCGGACCCTCCGAACCGGCAGGGTAAGGTTTCATCTTGGTCTGTTGTGTCTGCCAGGCATTGAGGATCTCATCTGCCCAGATCCAGGCAGCTTCCACCTCGTCTCTACGCATAAACAGGGTAGGGCTGGCACGGATGACATCAAGCAGCAGGTGCTCATACGCTTCAGCGGTACGGACACTTTTCTCAGGGATGCTAAGATCGAGATCGACGCCTCTAAGACGCATGCCTTCACTCAGTCCCGGGATCTTGTTCATGATGGAGAGGGTGATGCCCTCATCCGGCTGCAGTCTGATGATGAGTTTGTTCGACTCCAGACAGTTGCCGCCTTTTGGAAAGATGGAGTGCGGGACCTCTTTGAACTGGATCATGATCTCAGAGTAGCGTTCACGCATCCGTTTTCCGGTGCGCAGATAAAAAGGCACCCGGTTCCATCGCCAGTTGTCGATGTCTACGCGAAGTGCAGCAAAGGTCTCGGTACTGCTGGTCTCATTGCCACCATCTTCTTCAAGATAACCTGGTACTGCTTCGGTTCCGCTGATCCCTTTGGTGTATTGACCTCGGACAGTCTTCTGAGCGATCTCTTCAGGACCTATAGGTCGTAAAGAGCGTAGGACTTTGAGTTTCTCATCACGAACACTGTCACCGTTGAGGTTATATGGTGGTTCCATCGCGACGAGACATAGCAGCTGCAGCAGATGGTTTTGGATCATGTCTCGCATGGCACCAAAATCATCATAATAGCCCCAGCGTCCTTCAAGACCGACGGTCTCAGATACGGTGATCTGGATATGGTCGATATTCCTCGAGTTCCACAAAGGCATGAACAGTGCATTGGAGAAACGTAGTGCCAGGATGTTCTGGACAGTGTCCTTACCAAGGTAGTGGTCGATGCGGTAGATCGCTGACTCTTCAAAGTAGCGGGCGACTTCGTCGTTGATCACCTGTGAGGAAGCGAGGTCACGGCCGATAGGTTTTTCAAGCACGACACGTGATGTAGGTTCTATTAACTTCCAGCTGTCAAGCTCTTTACAGGTGACACCGTAGAGGGAAGGGGATGTAGAGAGATAGTTCACACGCTCACGATCAGGGAACAGAGCAAGTGTCTCTGCCAGTCCAGCGTAATCATCATGGTCTGTCGCATCTACTTTGACATAACTCAGCTGCGCTGCAAATAGATCGAATAGCGCTTCGTCAAAGAGCCCCTCTTTTAGAAACTCGTTCAGTTTACTCTTGATGAGCTCAAGGTGATCCTCTTGTGTGACAGCTTTTCTACTGACAGAGATGATACGGCTCTGGCGGTTTAGATGACCGTCATTGCTTAGATGATAAAGTGCCGGCATCAGCTTACGCAGTGCCAGATCGCCGTGCCCACCAAAGATGATGATGTCACAGATGTTGTTTGTCTCACTCATGTAAAAACCTTAATAATATGTAGATTGGATGATTTTTGTGCGAATCATGCCATAGAAAATGTAGTTTTGTATTACATCCTATGGTTAAGTCTGCGTCACGCTCTTAGTCTCAGTATCTCTTTGAGGATGATCTCTAGTTCCTGTTTGGATGCTCCGGCAAAATTGTTTTGCAAGAACATCTCGATCCCCTTGTTCTTATGGTCGATAAGCGGGACGATCTTGATGCCTGTGATCTCAGACATGAAACGTGACTCATCCCCTTCTTCATAGGCATGAAGCAGGGTCGAACGGGCAAAATTGTTCAAGATATGGTAATAGATATGTAAGAACTCTATCTCGAGGACTTCCAGACCAAAAAGGTGGGTAGAGATCTTGCCTTCATGCGAAGCTATCTCATGGAGTTTATCCGCTTTGGCGGTGATCCCTATCTCCTCTTTTATCTCTCGCATCAGTGTCGTTTTAGGCGTCTCACCTTTTTCCATCGTCCCGCCGGGAAAGCCCATACGCCCATCCCAGCGATCGATCATGATCAGCGCGGGACACTGCTGATGTCCCAGTTCATCTTTAAAGTATTTCCAGGGAGAGATCTCTTTGACATAGATAGCAAGAAAGACCGCATTAGGTTTGGTCTCGTGAACAGTCCCGAAGGGGATCCTCTTAAAGTTAGCCATGAGAGTAAGGTGTCCGATCTTTTTGCGGATTTTAGCGTATAATAACTTTGAATGATGCGGTATTTTCTTTGTGATGAGAGAATATTATGATCTTAAAGATGTGTAAAAGGTTATTAGATGGATTACCGATCGATTCTCGAAGAGATAAGTGAGGAGATACAGCCACTGTTTGGCAAAGGGAAGGTCGCTGATTATATCCCCGCACTGGCAGAAGTCGACCCTAGAGGTTTTGCGATGAGTGTGACGATGCTCGATGGCAGCCGTTATACTATCGGAGATGCGAAAAAACGCTTTTCCATCCAGAGTATCTCCAAGGTCTTTGCTTTTACTCTGGCACTAAGAGAGTATAGTAAAGCTCTCTATTCTCGTGTCGGTGTCGAACCATCCGGCGACCCTTTTAACTCACTGGTCCAGCTTGAACATGAAGAGGGAAAACCACGAAATCCTTTCATCAATGCCGGTGCTATCGTCGTAGTCGATGCACTACGCAAAGTGTATGGTGATGATACGAGGACATTTGAGAACATCTTGTCTTTTATCTGTGAGATCGCTGATGATGACTCCATAAGCAGTGATGAACAGGTCGCAAGTTCAGAACTCGAACATGGCTACCGAAATCTTGCGTTGGCGAGTCTGATGAAGAGTTTCGGTAACTTTGACTATGAACCCGTCGATATATTAGAGATCTACTTCCGACAATGTGCCATCACTATGAATGTGGAGGAACTTTCCAGGGCGATGCTTTATCTGGCCAATAGTGGGACCGACCCGTTGACGGACAAGGTATTTGCCTCCGTACATCAGACCAGACGGACCAATGCCGTGATGCTGACCTGCGGTCATTACGATGCCTCCGGCGAGTTTGCTTTTGATGTCGGTCTTCCGGGAAAAAGTGGTGTCGGTGGCGGTATTGTCGCAGTCGTCCCTGGTAAGATGGCTATAGCAGTCTGGTCACCGGAACTCAATGAACGAGGTAACTCTCTTATTGGTACAAAAGCGCTAGAACTCTTCACTACAAAGACAGGATTGTCCATTTTTTGATAAACAACATCTCTCGGTGCCTGTTATGATTGATTTTTATGTTTATACGCGATATACTTAAAAATGTAAAAAAAATGTACAAAAGATGTACAAAAAAAGAGAGCTTACATGTTAGATACTATCAAGTCTCGTATTATCTTCTCTACTGTCTTTCTGACTATCATAGGTACGATCGGTATCTATATCTACTCCAGTTATCTTTTTGAGCAGTTTTCGACACAGACGACAGATCGTGCACTTGAGACTACGAGTCAGTCGGTCTTTCAGACACTCTCAAACGGTATGCTTTTAGGTGACCCTGCGGCCATAGAGGAGATAATCAAGCAGGCTAATGGTATTGATGGTATCGAGACGTTGAGTGTATCCCGCTCGCAGCAGATAATCAACGACTATGGCTCTGGACCATTTACACAAGATGTCCTTATCAAAGAGGTCTTTGACACAAAGAAGACCATGAGTGTAGAGATAGAGGGTGAAGTACATGCCCAGCGCCTTATAAAACCTCTGTATGCTGAGGAGCGCTGTCTTATGTGTCATGCGACCTCTCAGACCGGTGATGTCCTTGGGGTGATGGACCTTGTGATGTCTCTGGAAGAGAACGATAAGCAGATCGAGGAAAATGAGCAGACGATCATGATCAGTCTTATAGTCTTAGGCACACTGTTTGTCATCGTCTCCTATATCTTCTTCAGCAAAGAGATATTAGCACCTCTTGAGCGCTTAAAACACAAGATAGAGGACCTTGTCTCCGGGGACAAAGACCTGACGAAACGACTCGTCAGTAGTAAGCAGAACGAGTTTGGAGAGACAGCGGATGCTGTGAATGATTTTATAGCGATGGTACATGAGACCATCCTTGAAGTGAAA
>JADGEC010000087.1 GCA_016744575.1 Sulfurimonadaceae bacterium
GATCAAAGAGCAGGCTGCTGATGATGCGAAAGACGCTGCAGATGCAGATCCGAGTGTCGCCAATATGACCCTTGCAGAGAGTGCACAGGCCGATGCGATTGCTGCAGCTGATACTGCTGTTGTGACTGCACAGGCTTCTTTAGATGAGTATATTGCGACTGCTGATGCTGCGAACGAGACGCTGGCTGACACATCACTGCAAGAGACACAGATAGCTGATACGACCGCTGCTGCCGATGATGCAAGACTCAGTGCTACAGAATCTGAGACCGTCACTGACGCTGAGATCGCCACCATGGTAAGTGACCTTGATGTACTTATCACTGCTGCCAATGACGCGGCTACCGCAGCAGACAGTGCTACGACTACAGCTGATTCAGCTGTCGATCTTGCCAATGACGACCCGACTCCAGAGAACCTCGCTGCTGCCCAGACTGCTCAGGCCGCTGCCATCGTGGTAGCTTCGACTGCTACTGCGGCAGCACTGGCTGCTTATGATGCCTCAGATGTACTCGAAGCGACAGCGAACGCTGCTAATGAGACCGTCCCTGCAAATGTCGCTACTGCCCGGACTGCGGCAGACGCAGCTGATAGCTCTGCTACTGCTGCAGATAGCATAGGTGCTGAGAATCTCCATGTCAGTACCATCAGTGACAGTTCATCGACAGTTGACGCTGTCGAAATTGATAGCGAGACAGTCATCGTAAAAGATATGGAGGAGTCCACTTTTGATGACGGGAATCTTGAGGATGAAAGTGTCTTGAGAGTCGCAGGCGATGATGTCATCGTCGACCAGGTGCAGGCACTTGATGGTGACGCTGAGCATCTTACCTTAAATAATAGTGATGATGTCTTTGGTGACAGAAGTCTATTTACGGTCTCGATGGATCTTGACTATAGTGGCGCAGTAGAAAATGAAGATGCCCGATCCACGCTCTTTGCCCAATATGATGGCACTGATCCGAACATCTACCTGATGGTAGACCCAGATGGGACGATACGCTATGGAGAGTCGGGACTAAACGGTGTTGGGACGCAGATCACAGCAGATATTGTATCGACAGAGAAGATAGACCTACAGATGCCACATAAGATCATGGTAGTCAAGGATGGTTCGACTGTTGTGATCTTGGTAGATAGTGAGATGCTCTTGAACGATAACAACATGACCGAATCCATCACAAGGTCTGTAGGCTCAGATGTCTTATTTGGTCACTTGAGCTTTAATGATATCGGAGTATTGGACGCAGATGGGACTATCGATAACATCCAGATATTTGATACAGCACTTAGTACTATAGATATCGCTACACTCACATCAGGTGGTCTTGTGGATGCCCCACTCATCGTAGATATAGATCTTAAGGGCGATACTCCTCTCACAGATAAGTCCGGAAACAGCCATGATGTGTCTTTAGTCGGAGATGCGACTGTTGCAGAGGGTGATGGTACCAGCGTAGTAAAGGTGGATGAGCAAAAAGAAGAGGAGATGGATGATGCTCGTCTTGAGCATGACACGTTGATACTGGCAGAAGATACTGCCATAGATCTTAGCTCTATTGGTAATACGCTTAATAATATCGAACAGATCGATCTTGGTAGTGGCGACCAGGCCATCGAGAAGTTAGCTATCAGTGACGTTCTTGATATCACACCAAAAGAGGACCATACTCTACGTATTGATGGTGACCGCGGGGATACTATCGAACTAGACCATACCAATGATGATACTGCTGCCAAGTGGACTAAAGCGACCGGGAGTGTCATCGGCGATGATGGACATGATTATGATATATACACCGGTACCAGTGGTACAGATACAGTGACACTGCAGATCGATAAGAACATCGTGGTGACAGATTTTTAGAGAATGCATGATATGCCGATATTGGTGATGATGTCTATTAGAGATACCCAGAAGGTAGTCAAGCGATGTTAGTCAACACAGCGATAATGAGTGATGTCTTTATGATCTCATTATGGAACTTCTTTAGACTTGCTTTGATGAGTGGTATCTTCTTCTACTGGATCCCGCGCCATCTTTTCCCACAGACGATGATCCATAATACCATGGACAAGATCATGTTCAACATCGTCTACATGCTTGCTTTCGTCCTTTTGAGCGTACCCATACTCATACAACTCCATATTTTCTCGATGCCACTTTTTCTTCTGCTTCTACTTTTGTCAAAAGCTCTTTTTGTCCATCTGATAGAAAGAAAGAGTTTTTTTGATCATTTAGTCTTTCACTTCAGGATACTCTTCATAAAGTCACTGGACCTTCTTGATAATTTCTACTATATCTGGAAACACCCTTCAAGAAGACACTCTTTCGACTTTTTTGAGAAGTTCCATATCACCTCTTTTGTCGTGCTCACAAGGTGGACTCTTACCTGGTTGCTCTTTGGGTACATCACATACACACTGGCCCTGGGTGGTTTTATCAGTTATGCCGATGCGCTTCCAGATGTCGCACAGTTTGTCGAGTGGGTCGCTTCATTGAACAACAACATCCTTTTTGCTGACAATAAGACCTTTGGTGCTGATTTCTATGGACAGGCCACCATCATCTTCTTTTTTCAAAAGATCACCAATATCGACTCTATCGTCTTGTTCAACATCTATCCGGCACTGCTTGTCTTGTTTGTCCTTTTTGGGCTCTATTATGTAGTCTATAAGGTGACAGACTCACCCTACAGCGCCATCTTCAGTGTCGCTCTATTTGGCATACTCTTTTTGTCGCCTGTCGCAGATGTCTTTTTGGGCAAGCTTGATAGCAGTGATACGCCACCATTAGTCGAGTTTTCCGGTCTGAGGTTCTATCTCTCCTGGATAGGTGACTATACTCCGGAGTATATACGTAAACATCTCACATCCATCGCGCATATCCCTTACGAACGTTATGCGGGAGGACTGGCCTATGAGTTTGCCTCCTCGTTCTTTTTATTGAATGTCTATTTTATGGGTATGTGGGCTATGACAAAAAAGTCCGGCTACCTTTTGCTGTATGGGTTGACAGTCTATTTGATGTTTACGTTTCATGGAGGTGGTGCCATCTATGCCGTTGCAGCAGATCTTTTTGTGTTTGCGATGGCTATGGTCTATGGTAAAGTCAGTTGGAAGATGCTTGGGATGGGTGTATTAGTCGTCATCATCGCTTCTGTATTGGGAAACCTCTGGATCCTTTCGATGTTCAAGTATGGTCTTCCTCAAGACTTTGGTGCGGCAGCCCCTTTTCTGGACAATCTCTTTAGTACAAAAAAGAGTATCGACAATGTCAGTGACGGAGGAGAAGTGGTCCAATTCGCTGTAGTGAACCTCTACCAGATGTCAATGGTCTTTATGATGCTGTCGTTACCTATTGTCGCGATGCTTACGAGACAAAGATTTACGTTTATCGTGCTTTCGATGAGTGTCGTCGCTGTGATCATCATCTATTTTATGCCGAACCTGGGCTTGCCGCGTCTGGCAAAACAGAGCAGGATAGCGGAGTATCTGTTCCTTGTCTTCGCTGCAGGCGGTGGTATGTACTACTCACTCTTTATCTCAAGACCTTTTCGGCATCTACATACGAGCTATACCAGACATATAGTATTGGCCGTCACCGTGATCGCCGTGATGGCGTTGATAAGCCTGACACCTCGCTGGATAGATAGCAACCGTTTTATGCAGCAGACTAATGCCATAGAGTATAACGACCTCGCTTTGCAACTCTATAAGATCTCACGCGAACACCGTCCCTATACCTGGACGACAGTGGCATATGTACAAAGTTATCCAAAGGTATTGGGCAAGGGTTTTCATCTTAATTCGCAGAACTTTCTGTTTCAACATGACCCCCATAAAAAGTATCTTGAGATCCCTTCGGTAGATTGGGTCTACATCTTTATCGAGAACGTGCCCAATAAGTATGAAGGCATGGATGAGTGGTACTATCGCTGGCGATCAGATATCCAAGAACAGATGAAGTCCTGGGTAGAGAGTTACAAGATGTCGCATGACAATATCTCGATCCATTATGAGAGTGGTCTAGTGACTGTCTATCAGATCGACAATAGAGCTTATCTAGAGTATGAATATCAAATGAGTAAGAGAAAGGGTGGGCTTTAGTCATTATCAGTGATGATACCTTGCCAAAATGATCTTATCTGCGATTTTGCCATTATTGCCTATAATCGATTAAATCATTAAGATCAGATAAGACCCTGTATTATGGGGCCTAAACTATCTAAGCTAAAGGTAATAGAGATGTCAGAAGAGTGCGAGTTCCCAACAGTAAACAGTAATAGAGAAGAGATAAAAGCGATGTTCGAAGCGACAAAGACGATCGCTGTCCTTGGCCTCTCTCCGGATGAGAGTAAAGCATCACACCGTGTAGCCAAATATCTGCAGTCTGTTGGATTTCAGATCATCCCTGTCTATCCCAAAGGGGATGCGATATTGGGAGAGAAGGTCTACCGTTCACTTGCTGAGATCCCTTTTGCAGTGGATATGGTCGATATCTTTCGTAAGGCAAAAGCACTTGATGCTGTCGCTGATGCTTGTATTGCTCGTGGTGATGTGAAGTACTTCTGGGCACAGCAGGGCATCGTGAACAATGAAGCAGCAGGAAAAGCGGAAGAGGCTGGTATGAAGGCTGTGCAGAACAGCTGTACGATGGTCGAACATAAAGCCCTTTTTTAAAGAGTCTATGTGGTCGCAGTAGAGAAGATATATCAAGCACAAGAACGTATTAATGAGGTAGTCGTTGAGACACCGTTCTCCTACGCTCCGCTCTTAAGCAGTATCAGTGGTTCTGAGGTCTTTTTAAAAAAAGAGAACCTTCAGGTCACTGGAGCGTTTAAGATACGCGGTGCGTTCAATAAGATCGCATCACTGAGTGAGAGAGAGCGAAGTCAGGGTGTCATCGCGGCTAGTGCGGGGAACCATGCACAAGGCGTCGCTTTCTCTGCCAAACATTTTGGTACTGATGCTACCATCGTTATGCCTGAATCCACACCGCTGAACAAGGTCGATGGGGTCAAACATTACGGTGCAAAAGTGATCCTATTCGGGGCAAACTATGATGAGGCTTACAGTCATGCCATAGCGTATGCAGATAAGCATGGTCAGGTGTTTATCCATCCGTTCGAAGACGAGGAGGTCATCGCAGGGCAGGGGACAGTGGCGCTTGATATTATAAAATATCATAAAGATATCGATGCCATACTGGTCCCTGTCGGAGGGGGTGGTCTTATCTCAGGTGTCGCTTCAGCCATCAAGGCTATCGACCCAGGTATTGAAGTGATCGGGGTAAGTGCCAAGGGAGCACCGGCACTGAAAAGGTCTTTTGACGAGAAGCGTGTCATCGACAGTACCTCGGTACGTACAATAGCAGATGGTATCGCCGTACGTGATACATCAAGCATCACCCTCGCACATATGCTAGAGAGTGTCGACCGGATAGTCAGTGTGGATGATGAGGAGATCGCCAGCGCGATCTTATTCCTTCTTGAGCGTCAGAAACTTGTCGTAGAAGGAGCGGGAGCGGTTGGGGTCGCAGTACTACTGCATCAAAAACTTCCGGACCTAAAAGGTAAAAAAGTCGCCGTCATCCTTAGTGGCGGAAACATGGATGTGACACTTCTCTCTGTCATCATCGAAAAAGGTCTTATCAAGTCCAACCGGAAGATGAAACTCACGGTCACATTGATGGACAAACCCGGTTCACTTATGCGTTTGACAGAACTGCTACAGCAGCTCAGTGCCAATATCGTCCATATCGCTTATGATCGTACCTCTACGGACCTTGATTATGGTGATGCTCACGTGACTATCCATCTTGAGACAAAAGGAAAAGCGCATCAAGATGAGATACGGGCACTTCTGGAAGAGCATGGTTATCTGAAGCAGAAGCTACTCTAGAGTATGTGATGATAGAAGCCGCTGCATCGTTCGACACCAAAGCACCTGTAGCGCTCTTAAAGAGTCTTAATAGTGGCTTGCTTGGGGTCGTTGATAGCCATAGTGCGGTAAGTTACGCTGATCTGCGTTCGTATAAGAGAGCCCGGGGACTCGATATTGGAGTCGATCACGATGGATGTACTGGTAATCGTGTCGATCTTGACCGTACAGGCCAGCTCTGTGCCGTCGCTGATGCCACTGAGCGAAAAGTCTTTCTCTATAATGTACAGACTAAACGGCGGCTTCACACCTTCGACCGACATAAAGGCGCGAGCGAGAGTGTGGCTTTTGATGCGAAGTCCCGTTATCTGGCTACTGGAGGCGAGGATGGCAAGGTCTTTGTCCGAAGCATCCGAAGCGGCAAGCTTGTGATGACGTTGCCTCCGCATAGTGACTATGTATCAGCGATCGCCTTCAGTGAAGAGTTCGAATCCATCGCGAGCGGTAGTCTTGACCGCTCCATCCATCTACTTCTCATCGGAACACAAAGACCGGCATCAAGGCTTATTGGACACCGCAACGGTGTCATCGATCTTCTTTTTCTAGGTAGTTCCAGACTGCTCTCTGTGGGCAAAGAAGGTGAACTCATCATCTGGGATGTGCATAAGGCCACTGTTTTGAAGCGTCTTGAGAAGATGAACGATGAGATCACCTCTATCTGTACGACAAATGATCACAAAACACTCTTCGTCGGTACCAAGTCGGGATATATCGCTCTGTACGATCTCCAGGAGTCAGTGTTGATAAGTCCCACCTATTGTAAAGCGTCCAGTACGGTCTGTTCACTTGCTTACAGTCAGAAGCATCAGACACTGGCGGCCGGTACGCTTGCTGGTGATGTGTTTTTGTATAAGCTCTTTGGAGATGAACAGCTTCTAGGTCACTATCTTGAGATTAAAGAGTATGAGAAGTTCTATCTTGCTGTCGAAGCCAATCCCATGCTCCATCTTTGCGATCTTTATCCGCAGGCAGAAGAAGCATGGAGAAGTGCTATGTCAGAGGCTGAGAGACTTTTAAGTGAAGGTAGACGAGCAGGGGCGAAGCGTCTGTTGGGACCGTTTGAGACCATTAAAGGTAAACGCACAGAGATAGAGGCACTCTTTCGTGATCAGGAGCAGTACGCTCTTTTTAAACGACATATCGCTGAACAGCGCTACAGTCTTGCCTATGCGATGCTGGTCCATCATCCTGACTTCAGGACATCACCAGCATATTTTGAAGCTGAGATGACGTGGCAAAGAGTACTGAAAAGAGCGCAAGAGTTGCTTGAGAGACGAAGGGATGAAGAGGGAGCTAATGTAGCTTTGGCACCATTTCGCGGTATATCGGAAAAGAGTGTGATAATACGTGCTCTATTTGATGAGAATCGACGACTACTCTTCTTTGAGACTCTTAAAGCAAAGCAGGAGTATAGAAAACTCTTTGAACTGGTGAAGAACTATCCCTCTCTAAAAGAGCACCGTAGCTACGCGGTGTTGCTTGAGTATGCGGATAAGCTTTATATTCAGGCACAAAGGTCCTATGCAGATAGTGAGATGTCACGAACAAGGCGACTGTGTGAGATACTGCTGGATTTTCCAGACTATAAAGAAGATGTGAAAGGAATGCTTGATGCCATGGACAAGTGAGAAGGTCATCGCCATCGACCTGGGTTCAAATACCTTCAGAGCAGTCAGTTATGACTGTCTCAAGCAAGAGTGGGGAGCTGATTTTGAACGCATAGTCAAGACAGCTGATGGCATGCATCATACCGGTGAGGTGAGTTCTGCGGCGATCGAACGGATCATCACTGCTGCTGAAGATGCCAAAAAAGTCATAGCGTTTGAAGACAATGAGATCGTGGCGGTAACGACAGCAGCGATGCGTATGGCAAAGAACAGGGATGAAGTACTCGAGATCATACGAGTGAAAAGTGGTATATCATTTAATGTCATCGATGATGCTAAAGAAGCATTTTATACGATGCTGGCTGTACGCAATAGACTCACTCTTCTTGAGATGCCAGTCGAAGACTTTGTCCTGATCGACATCGGGGGTGCCTCTACTGAGGTGATGTTCTATCGTGAGGGGATGTTTAGAAGTGAGAGTTTTCATATAGGCATTGTCACGATCGCACAGCAGTGCAGTACTGCTAAAGAGGTCCGTGCCATGATGAAAGAGGCGCTTCTTCCTGTCGGGACTTATATTCAGAAGGAGTATGCGTCTTTTGGTAGACCAGGACTCTTTGTCGCCACGGCAGGGACACCGACGACGATCGCAGCTTTTTTACAGGGGATGACCTATGCGACCTATGATCCGAACAAGATCAATGGACAGCGCTTGACACTTGAGCAGTGTGAAGAGGCTCTGATCTCACTGATGGCACTAGATGACGAGACTCGAGCAGAGTATGTCGGAGTGGGGAAAGAGACCCTGATAATCGCTGGTGTCATCATCGTCGAGGAGTTCTATAAGACCCTTGGGTTCACCGAGGCGATCATTGTCGATGATGGTCTGAGAGAAGGTGTAGCCATCGATCACTGCAGTAGAGTCAGTTAGACTTTTTATAGCTTATCGATCCATTCAGACGTCCTATCATTTACGCTTGTTCACTCACAGCTTAATTCATCTGCGACTCAGGCGGTTTTAACCTAGAACATAGTTCCCTTTCTCTATAATTGGCCAATTTTTTAAAGCATGCCTTTAGGTATGTAAAATCGTAAGGAGACGACCATGCAGATAAGTGGTGCACAGATGGTCATTGAAGCAATGATCGCTGAAGAGGTCACGGTAGTTTTTGGCTATCCGGGCGGAGCGATCATGAACGTTTATGATGAGATCTACAAGCAAGACTCGTTTAAACATATTTTGACAAGACATGAACAGGCAGCTGTTCATGCGGCAGAGGGTTATGCCCAGCGTACGGGGAAAGTCGGTGTAGCAATGATCACCAGCGGTCCCGGTTTTACCAATGGAGTCACCGGCCTTGCTGATGCCTACATGGATTCTATCCCTATCGTAGTCATCAGCGGTCAGGTTCCGATGAGCCTTATTGGTACGGATGCGTTTCAGGAGATCGATGCAGTCGGTATCAGCCGATCATGTACGAAGCATAACTATCTGGTCACAGATGCCGCTGACCTTCCTCGTGTCTTGAAAGAGGCATTTCATATCGCCAGGACAGGCCGTCCGGGACCAGTACATATCGATATACCAAAAGATGTGACAGCACAGATAGCAGAATATGACTACTCTGCACCTGTTGAACTTGAGACCTATAAGCCGACGATGAAGGGTAATGCCCGTCAGATCAAAAAGGCAGTCGATGCAATAGCTGCATCAAAACGTCCTTTATTCTACCTGGGCGGCGGTATCATTAGTTCAGAAGCCGCTTATGACGTACGTGAGTTCGCTGAGTCGTGTGGTATTCCCGCAGTCGAGACTTTCCGTGCCCGCGGTACGATGGGTGCCGATAACCCACTTTTGATCTCTATGCTTGGTATGCATGGTTCTTATGCTGCGAATATGGCGATGTCAGAGACAGACCTTGTCATCGGTCTGGGTGCCCGTTTTGATGACCGTGTCACCGGCAAACTCTCAGAGTTCGCTAAAGGTGCAGATGTCATCCATGTCGATATAGACCCGGCAAGTATCTCCAAACTGGTCAATGCTGATTACCCGATCGTTGGGGATATCAAGACTGTCCTCGAAGTGATGATGCCATTGGCCAAAGAGAAGGTCGATAAAGAGAAGTATGTGCCATGGCTGGAGACTATCGAGAACTTTGACAGACTTCATCCTCTCTCCTATCGTGAAGATACTGACAACATCAAACCTCAGTGGGTCATCGAACGTGTCGGTCAGTTATTGGGTGATGATGCGAACATCACGACTGATGTCGGTCAGCACCAGATGTGGACAGCACAGTTCTATCCGTTCAGTCGTCCGCGCCAATGGAACAGTTCTGGTGGTCTGGGCACGATGGGTTACGGTTTTCCTGCTGCGATGGGCGTTAAGTCTGCTGACCCCGAACGTGTGAGTATCAACATCACAGGTGATGGCTCGATCTTGATGAACATCCAGGAGTTGATGACGGCAGTGGAGCAGAAGCTTCCAGTCATCAATATCATCTTGAACAATAATTACCTTGGCATGGTCCGTCAGTGGCAGACACTCTTTTATGATAAACGTCACTCTGAGACAGACCTTTCGGTTCAACCAGACTTTGTCATGTTGTCGCAGAGTTTTGGCGGTGTCGGATACCGTGTCAAGACCAAAGAGGAGTTTGATGCAGCATTGAAAGATGCCATTGAGAAGAACGTGGTGGCCATCATCGATGTCGCTGTCGAGCGTATGGAGAACGTCATGCCGATGGTACCATCAGGCGGTTCACTGTTCAATATGATGTTAGAGTACAAGGAGAAATGATGAGTGATTCCGTAAGAAGAGTGGTCTCTGTCATCGTCTATAATGAGTCAAGTACACTATCTCGCATCACTGACCTTTTCTCAGCGCGTGGTTACAATATCGTCTCATTGACTGTCGCTCCTATCCCGGAGTCAAAGTATTCACGTTTGACTATCGTGACATCAGGCTCATCACGAGTGATCGAACAGATCATCAAGCAGCTTCATAAGCTTATCCCTGTCCTAAAAGTATATGAGCATGAGGACCTGGTCGAGAAAGAGATGACACTGATAAAGTTCCCGATCTCGGAGAACATCAGTGATATCGATACACTCTGCCAGGCTTATAACGGTAAGATCGTCAATGCCGGTCCAGATATGGTCATCGCGATGGTGGCTGATGAACCTAAGCGGATCGATCACTTTCTTGAAGCTTCAAAACGATTTCATCCTAAAGAGATCGTACGAAGCGGTGCTGTGGCACTGGAGCGATGATCACACTCGATCAGATCGCACGCGAGTGCGGTATCACCTATGAAGGTGATGCGACTTCCATACTTGCTATCAACACGCTTAAAGATGCAGGAGCTGATGAGATCAGTTTCCTGGACAATCCAAAATATATCGCTGATCTTAGTACGACAAAAGCTGCTGCAGTCTTTGTCTCTCAAGCCACTGCTGAACATGTACCCGAAGGGACCATCGCTTTAGTCGATGATGAACCTTATCTAAAGATGGCGCTGGCTTCAAAGCTGTTTGCACCACTACTTGTGGATGAGACGTTGCCAGCCCCTGTCATTGGCAAGGGTAGTTATGTCGCTCCAACGGCAGTCGTAGCTAACGGCGCTGTGGTCGGTGAGGGATGTCAGATACTTGCAGGAGCCTATGTCGGAGCAAGATCTGAGCTTGGTGAGAACGTGACCTTGCATGCTAATGTGACAGTCTATCATGACTCAGTGATCGGAGATGACTGTATCATCCATTCGGGGACAGTCATTGGCAGTGATGGCTTTGGCTTTGCCCATACCAAGCTTGGTGAACATGTCAAGATCTATCAAAATGGAAATGTCATTCTTGAGCATGATGTAGAGATAGGTAGTAACTCTACGATCGATCGGGCTGTCTTTGGTTCTACACGCATAAAACGTGGAGCCAAGCTCGATAATCTTATTCAGATCGGACATAACTGTGAGATCGGTGAATACTCTATCTTGGTGGCCCAATCAGGTGTCGCGGGTTCGACTACACTTGGTCGTAATGTCGTGATGGGTGGTCAGTCCGCGACTGCTGGTCATCTCACTATCGCACCATTTGCTCAATTTGCCGCACGTTCAGGTATTACCAGTGATGTGAAAGAGAAAGGCATCTATGGTGGCTTTCCTCTTATGCAGCAGAGACAGTGGTTAAGACTTCAGGCCAAATTGGCTAGACTACTGAAAAGTTAAAATAAGGAAAAACAATGACGCAAATACCTCTTGAGGGAACAAAAAAAGGTGTTATCTCGGTAACAAAGATAGAAGAACCATATGGTCCAAAAAGCGGTACGGTCGCAAGTATCGGTATCGCGCTTTCCGGTGATACAGAAAAGCCAGACTGGAAAGTCCATCTTCCTATGGACAACCTTGAGGAAGTGATAACAGCACTACAGTCACTTAAATAGCCCCACCTTTGACTGCTTATATGGAGCCTCTCGGTCTCCATATAAGCATAGACCTCCCCTAGACTTGACCTCCACTATCTTATTTTTCAGTCATAAATTGAAATGTATCAGACATTGTTATAATTACTATAAGCCACACCTGAATATATCAGACTAAAATAATAGCTAAGAGCAGCCTGTGATATACTTCACTTATATATATAATAATATATAGCTATAACATAAGGAGCTATTATGATGTATACTTTAAATATTATCGTCTTCAGCGCTACTGTATTGCTGATCAGTATACCGGTAGTCACTGGTTTGATAGGTAATTTTGAGAATCCCGAATGCGGGAAATCAGTCTTTAGTAATTAAATAGAAAGGATATTAGATGAGCATGATAATAATGATCTATCTAGGAATAATACTGATATTGGCGATGACTTATTTGATAAGTCTGAAACCAAGTCGTTTAAAGAGTCATCTTGCATTTTTAAGACGAGTGGTCAACCCTTTTAAAACGAAAAAAACGATTACCAAGAGTTTGTGACCACAAAGTGTCAGTAGAGTGTTTACTGACACTTTTCGGTTTTTTAGTCCTTCTTGTTCTCAGCGACATATGCAGCGATTCGCCTTGCACCTTCACGTATACTTTCAATATCTGTAGCAAAACTAAAACGGAAATAGCCTTCTGTCCCAAAAGCGACACCCGGAACGACAGCTACCCCTTTGTCAGCTAGCAGACCTTTGGAGAACTCCATGGAGTCACTGCTTACCTCTTTGATGTTGACATAAAGGTAAAACGCACCATCTGGTGTCAATACAGATAATCCGTCAATTTTGTTAAAAAGTCCTACAGCTTCAAGGCGTCGTGCATTGAATGCTTTATGCATCATGGCAATATCAGCATCTGCACTGCCATCAAGGCCAGCAATAGCTGCTTTTTGTGTGATACTACAGATGTTAGAAGTACTCTGACTCTGAAGTTTCTTAGTCGCTTTGACGAGTTCGGCATTGGCTGAGGCCATATAACCAAAACGCCATCCCGTCATCGCTACAGATTTACTTAATCCATTGATGGTCACAGTGCGTTTGAACATATCATCACTGACTGAAGCGACAGAAGTAAACTTTCCTTCATAGATCAGTTTCTCATACATCTCATCACTAAAGATCATGATATCAGTACCTTCAAGCACTTTACCGATCGCGATAAGCTCATCTTTAGTATAGACAGAGCCAGTAGGGTTTGATGGAGTAGTGAGTACAAGCACTTTAGACTTAGGCGTGATGGCATCTTTAAGCTGATCAGGTGTGATCTTAAAACCTGTTGAGTCATCAGTCTGTATCTCGACGACTGTCCCACCGCAATACTGGACCTGCTCAGGGTAGGTCACCCAGTAAGGTGCTGGGATGATGACCTCGTCACCCTCTTGGACCAGTACGGAGAAGAGGTTGAAAAGTGAGTGTTTGGCCCCGTTGTTGGCGATGATCTGGTTGAGTGCATAGTCTAAGCCGTTGTCACGTTTGAGTTTGTCGGCAATTGCCTGTTTAAGCTCGACAAGACCATCGACAGCAGTATATTTGGTAAAACCGTCATTGATCGCTGCGATACCGGCATCTTTGATGACTTGAGGAGTGTTGAAATCCGGTTCACCGGCGGAAAAACTAAGTATGTCTTTCCCTTGGGCTTTAAGCTCCTGAGAAAGAGTGGTGATGGCTATTGTGATAGATTCGGAGAGGGCATTGATCCTGTCTGTGTACATGCGTTACCTTCAAGATTTTGATCAGTGATTATAACGCAAGAATTATAAATATTTCTAACGATAGCAGTAGCTGCAAAGACGGAGCGAACGAAGCTGATGGACAAATATGACACCGATAAGCAGACCGACACTATCAGCAATGACGTCACTGATAGCTGGAAAACGCGTAGGTAGAAAAGCCTGGACGATCTCGATAAGTGCTGCATAGGAGAAAAGAAGCAGGAGTCGTTTTATAGTGCTCAGTTGGGGATGTGCACGTTCAAAGAGTATATGTAAGACCATAAAAGCTACTGCATGGTTTAGAAGGTCACTGAATGATACTAGAGGTGGTAGACCATTATAATCAGGCAGGAAAGCCAGGATAGAGATGGCGATAAATGCCGTATAGAACAGTATTCGCGCGAGTGTTTTAATGTTTCATCGCTTTGATAAAAGATTCATAGATATGTTCGAGCTCAATATCTTGATCCACGATCTGTTTATTGTCACGCATCATAGCATGTTCAAGTACTGCGACACGTTTAAGCACGTACTCAAAGAGTTCTTTATTGATATCGGGCAGTTTATTATGACTGAACGGGTCTTTGTCTCGTCCTTTTTCGATGACATGGGCAGGGATGCCGATGGCGGTCGAACCGGCTGGGACTTCGCGTACGACTACTGAGTTAGAGCCTATCTTTGCATTCTCACCGATGACGATGTTTCCCAGTACCTTTGCACCGGCTCCGATGACGGCACCTTGCCTGACAGTGGGATGGCGTTTTCCCGGGTCTAGACTGACCCCACCGAGTGTAGCGCCCTGATAGATAAGTACATCATCTTCGATGATAACAGTCTCGCCGATGACTACACCAATACCGTGATCGATGAAGACACGCCTTCCTATAGTCGCCGCAGGGTGGATGTCTATATTTGTCACGAATTGGTTGATACCCATGATGAAACGGGCAAAACGACGAAATCCGACCTTATAGAAACGGTTCGCGATGCGATACCAGAATATTGCCCAGACGCCGGGGTAATTGAAAAGCAATTCAACACGTGACTGGATAGCAGGATCGTTCTTGTAAACGTTAGCAAAATCTTCTTTTATCTCAGAGAAAAATCCCAATGGACTTCCTTTACATTGTTGTCCTCAAATAGCCATTTTGATACAGATATAGTTCGAGTTGCGTGAGTCTATCACTTTTTTCTTTTTCTGTGATAAAAGAGGTGTTGGCTAGATTTGTTTTAAGTTGGTTTAATATTATCTGCGGGTCATGACCCAGTGAACCCAATACATCTAAGATCGGCTCGGCCTCGACGATATGTTCGATCGTATAGCCTTGCTCATCGATGATGATGGTACACTCATTAGGATGGGTGAAAAGATTGTGATCCATGCCTAAAGTCTCCTGATAGGCACCGACATTGAAGAAAGCAAGAAAGTACTCCTCGTTGTCAAGGTCTACATCATGCAGGTAGAGTGGATTTTCGGGGTCAAAGGCGATCTCACCATCACTGTCACAGGTGATGTCCCAAATACTTGCAGGGTTCGTTGGTTTAGTACTTAGTTTATCTAGAGGCATTACCGGAAAGTGTTGTTTTAAACCCCAAAAATCAGGTAAAGATTGAAATG
>JADGEC010000088.1 GCA_016744575.1 Sulfurimonadaceae bacterium
AGGACACCATTAATAGAGTCCGTGTTGACTACATTGACAGCAGGCATAGCAAACCCTACCTTTTTTGCTGCTGCAAAGACGATCTGCAGATCATCACCACTCAAGACACCCGGCTTTACCAAGTCTAAAATACGTTCGCTCATCTTAATTCCTCACTATCATAATGGTCGCAATTATAGCATACAAAAAAAAGCAAAAATGTTATTTTATTCCCGAAAAAAGTAACATTGACATCTTTTATATATAAAACGAGTGAATACGTGAGATAGTTGGAGCTAATGTTGTAGGTTCAGTACCTATTGATAACAAAGAGCTTATTAGCTGGAAGTCTCATGAACAGCTAACCATAGTGCATCTTTTGACGTCTCTTTGACACGATGAGATGTATACGCTTCAAGTAGCAGATGATCTCCTGCTTTCATCGTTAAAAGTGTGTTGTCTTTGAACTCTAAGATCGCATTACCACTGACGAGCATGACCCACTCATCCTCTTCCTGGTCATACCACCTACCATCGATAAGTCTGTTTGATGCGATGCGTTCAATGGTGAGTCCATCAGAACTATGGAGAGTGTCAAATGTCTCAAAACCACGCTTTGGGAGCTTGTCCTGACTAAAAAAGTTCATGATCGTCACCGCCTCAATAAGCTAATAGGACTATTATAATAAGATTGCGTAAAAAAAAGGACAAGAATGTCTTCAATAAAAGATTTTTTGACTACCGATCATCGTGCTTGTGATGAAGTGTTTGCTAATATGGAACTAGCAGCAAGTAAAGATGGCCTGGCTGCAAGCCGCGCACTTTATGAAGAGTTTGCCAATGCGACTGAACACCATTTTCAGATGGAGGAGCGGGTCATGTTCCCGGAATTCGAGACGAAGACCGGTATGGTCCAGGGTCCGACACAGATGATGCGTCATGAACATCAGCAACTCCGATCTCTGATGAAGCAGTTGGGTGAGTCTATTGACAATGACAACAAAGATAAGTTCTTTGGTCTGACCGAGACCATCATGATCATGCTGCAGCAGCATAATATGAAAGAGGAGCAGATGCTTTACAACATGGCGCAGCAGCACCTTGCCGCTGATGCGGACCGTATCATCGATATGATGGAATCGATGATCGTCGAGTAGAGGAAGAAGATGAACTTTACCGGACTCTCTCTTGACCAGGCTCCGCCGTTAGATGCACCGGCGCGCTTTTTCATCTCAGCGCCTATCTTTGGTATGCTCGCAGCCGTACTTATCTTTATGACAGACCCTGCGCTATTGATGAGCCGTCACAGTTTGGAAGCCATCGTCATCGTGCATCTCTTTACCATCGGTATGTTTGCGATGGCCATGCTTGGGGCACTTCAGCAGATGCTGCCTGTCCTTGCCGGAGTCTCCCTGCCTAAAGCCAAGGGTGTAGCTGCCTTCTCGCATCTTGCTTTGGTCTTGGGATTACTCTTGATGGCAGTGGGACTGCTACAAAGCAGTAAGGTCATGCTTATTCTTGCTGCCGTAGGTCTGGGAGCCGGTTTTATCGTCTTGTTGGTAGCGATAGTTCTGGCGATGAAGAAAGTAGCTTTCTTTACACCGACGGTCAAAGCGATGATGGTCGCGGTCACTATCGCTTTATTAGTGGCCTTTCTTGGTCTTCATCTCCTTGGTGGTTATGCTTCGGGTAATATCTCTGGTCTTCAGGTGACATTAGCTGACATCCATAGTGTCTGGGCGGTCTTTGGATTTGCCGGAGTGCTGATCATCGGTGTCGCTTTTCAGGTGCTTCCAATGTTTTATGTCACTCCGCAGTTCAAGACGTTCACTACGCGCTTTATGGTCCCTTTGATAACACTGGGTCTGCTAATATGGCTGGTGCTGAACATCTTTCTACCGGAGTATGCCTGGACAGGTAAGCTCATAGTGACGCTTTTTTTTCTGGCTTTTTCAGCCATGATCTTTAAAAAGTTCCATGAGCGTCGTCGTCCGGTAAGTGATGTCACTGTCAAATATTGGCATCTTGGTGCGATCTTATTGGCATCAGGTCTGCTGCTATGGCAGGCCGATGCCTGGCTGGAAGTCGACTATATCAGTGTCGTATCGGTACTGATCGGTGGTTTTGTCCTCTCCGTTATAAGCGGTATGATGTATAAGATAATCCCCTTTTTGGTCTGGTTCCATCTTAATGGACAGGGTTATATGAGTGTGCCTACGATGAACGAGATGATAGATAAAAAGCTGGCATTGACTCAGTTTATCCTGTTTGCTTTGAGTATCGCACTCTTTATCGCTGCTTTTTGGGTGCCGATGTTGACAAAGATAGGAGCGATATCACTGTTTATATCGATGGCTTTATTGGAATACAATCTTATTAGGGCACTTGATGTCTATCGTATGACACGAAAAAAGCCGCCTGAGTTTGCGATGACACCTCCCATATAAAGAATGTGAGTGAGGATGACCTTGATAGTGTGCTCTTTAGACTCTTGAGTGATCCTATTTACAGATCCATGCTAAAATGTTAAGATCAAGAAATGGACAGAGATGAAAAATATTATTTTAATTGGTTTTATGGGTGTTGGTAAAGGGAGTGTTGCGCGAGAGATCGTAAAGCATTCTGATTACGTTGCCATAGATACGGACGATATCATCGAAAGTATGGAGAACCGTAGGATCAAAAAGATCTTTTCCCAAGAGGGTGAAGCTTATTTCCGGGACCTGGAGAGAAAGGTCGCCAAATGGTTGACAAAAGGCGTCCGAGGTACGCTCATCTCGACGGGTGGTGGTTTTTACAAAGTCCCCCATCTGGAGAAGATAGGTACTGTGGTACTGTTGCATTCCGATTTTGACAGTATTTATGAGCGTATCATCACGCATCCAAATGCGAAACAGAAGTTAAAGAAACGTCCGCTTTTTCAAGATCTGGAAAAAGCAAGAGCGCTTTATGATGAGCGTGAAACCGCGTATCAAAAGCTTGCAGGTATCGTCATCGATGTCACCGGCAAGTCTGTTGAGACGATCGCAAAAGAAATCTTAAAAAAGGTAAAGTCATGATAAAGAAGCTTTTAATAGTGATGTTCCTACTTCTGGGAGTAGCCAATGCTTCAGGTATACAGTGGGAAAAGGATTATCAGTCGGGATTGATGAAAGCGAAGATGACTGGAAAACCGGTGCTCTTTATCGTATCAAGCAATAATTGCCGCTACTGTATAAAACTTGAGAAAGAGACCTTGAGTAATGATCTTGTCATCAAGGGCTTGAACAGAGACTATATCAACATCATAGCTTACGTGGATGGCGGTGATCATGTGCCTCAAGAGCTGTTGACTGGTGGCACACCGACCATCTGGTTCTTACACCCTGATGGCGAACCGCTCTTTCAGCCGTTGATGGGTGCCATCGATGCTGAGAACTTCGTCAAGGCATTGGCTATTGTCAAGACGGAGTATGATGACACTAAAAAGTGATCTTCATCCGGTCCTCTGCAAAGAGGACTTTACCGAGATAACTGCGGTGCACTCTCTCTAGACTCTCCTCCTTATTATCTATTGTCCTTCTCATCCGATGTGAGAGTATCAGTTTTTTGACATTCGCTTTTTTTGCTATTTGACCGATGATGTCTGGTGTCATGTGGAGCGCTTTGGCGTACTCTCCAGCATGTTGAGGAATAGCGTGGTGGGCTATGAAGAGATCGGCATCTTTTGCCAGTCGTTCTAATCCATGGTCTTCATCATTGGTGTCGCCGCTGATAACGATGACTCTGTCGGCGATGGTGATACGAAAGGCCAGAGACGGGACGATACCGTGATGGACACTGATAGCTTCAAGCGAGAAGGAAGGAAACTGCATCTTTGTGCTAGCTTTGTCCCCCATCTCTTTAGCGACTATCTGAAAGGAGTCACTCTGTGGAGTCAGGACATCTTGCATATAACGATAGGCTCCCTGTGGGCCGAAAAGAAGCTTGAGGTACTCACTGGTAGAAGGAAAACTACTGTTTCCTTTAGGACCGATGATGGGTAGTGCTTCTGTTCGGTCACTGAAGTAGCCGGCTTTGACAAATGCTGGCAGATCGACCGCATGATCGATATGCAGATGAGTCAGTAAGATGGCATCAAGAGTCTCTAGTCTGGCTTTACTTTGCTCAAATCGCAGCATCGCACCACTTCCTGTGTCGATAAGGATCTTAGCATCACCATCGATACTGACAAGGTATGCGCTGCTTGCGCGTCCATCCAACTCCGGACCGCCAGAACCTAAGATCTCCACGGTGACATCTGCAGAGAAGAGCAGGGTGCTTATAAGCACTAATAGTAATGTTTTCATGAGATGATTATAGCCTCATCTTGTTCAGAAAGTGTGTGAGGTGTATTACATTGACCGGTTCTAGACTTAGGGCATCTTCTGATTTAATGACGGGAGAATAAAATTCGATATAATTGCGGATTATTTAACCCATATATGCAGCTACTGCATTATCTGGGCGCAAGGATGAGTATGATCTTCATTAATAGCAGTGACGATAGTTTTAAGAGTGCATTTGACGAGTTACTTGGACGGGGAAAGATGGATATGGACCATGTCTCCGGAATAGTCCAGGGGATCATCGATGAGATAAAGAGTGATAAGAACGCTGCTCTGAAAAAGCATATCGAACGATTTGACAACTGGGCTCCTTCAACAGATGCTGAATTGAAGATCTCTACGGAGTCGATGAAGGCTGCTTATGATGAACTTGATCCTACGCTTAAAGATGCTCTGCATCTGGCTTATGACCGCATAAAGGCATACCATGAGAAACAGCTACCAAAAAGCTGGTTTGATACGGAGGCCAATGGGACCATACTTGGTCAGAAAGTAACGCCAGTAGACCGCGCGGGCCTTTACATACCCGGTGGAAAAGCAGCTTATCCGAGTTCGATGCTGATGAACGTCATCCCGGCACAGGTCGCGGGTGTGGAAGAGATCATTGTCTGTACTCCTACACCGGACAATGAGCCAAATGCACTGCTTCTGGCTGCGTGTCATCTCTGTGGTGTAAGTGAGGTCTTTAAAGTGGGTGGTGCAAGTGCTATCGCTGCGATGGCTTATGGAACGGAGAGCATCCCGAAAGTCGATGTCATCACCGGACCGGGTAATATCTTTGTCGCAACAGCGAAGAAGATGGTCTTTGGCGAGGTCCAGATAGATATGATCGCCGGACCAAGTGAGATAGGGGTATTGGCTGATGAGAGTGCGAACCCGCATCACCTCGCGATAGACCTGCTCTCTCAGGCGGAACATGATGAGATGGCCAGTTCTATCCTGATCACCCCATTTAAGCGCATAGCCGATGAGACAGCGACCCAGATAGAAGCATGGCTGAAAAAGCTGCCGCGAGAAGAGATCGCCAGAAAGTCGATAGAGGAGCGTGGAGCCATCATCGTCACAGAAGATATGGATGAAGCGGTACGTCTTATGAACGAGATCGCACCGGAGCATCTTGAAATAGCAACAGCAAATCCTTTTGAGCTACTGGCTTCTATCAAACATGCCGGAGCGATCTTCTTAGGGCACAACACCCCTGAAGCCATCGGTGACTATGTGGCTGGACCAAACCACACGCTGCCTACAGGTGGGACTGCCAAGTTCTATTCGCCATTGGGTGTAGAGAACTTTATGAAGAAGTCATCGATCATCTCCTTCTCTTCACAGGCGATCAATGAGATAGGTGAGGCTTGTGCACTTATGGCTAATACAGAGGGACTGACAGCGCATGAGCAGTCAGTGCGTGTGCGTTTAAAGTAGTAAGAGGAGCAGGAGTCAGATCCTTATCTTAGATCTATAAAGTCTTGAGTACCTTCTTCGATAGACTCGAGGTTTTGGATATAGATCAGTGAACTATGTCCATCACCGAGATCATCCCCACCTTCACCGACCATGATCCCACTGTCCAAATAGACGGTCGATTCAGTCGCCGTGAACAAGATGGGGTCATCCTCATGATACATCCTGTGATGAAAAAATGCATCTTTATAGACAGTGCCAAACTCAGGGTCTCCGACTGCGGGCTGCCCGATGGTATAAACGGAAATCTGCTCTTTGGTCGCTTGACCTTCATTTATGAGCTTCGCGGCATAGAGCTCTGCTATTGCCCCTCCAAGACTATGGCCGACTATTAGAAAACGAGTAGTCGGCTCCTGAAAGATCTCAGTGTAGGTCGCATCTTCAAGTATCTCCTCTTGAAACACATCCATCGATGCCCAAAAGCCTCTATGGACAGTCGTTAGAGGGTCATTACTAAAAGTAGTGTGCGTGGCTTGCGCATCTGTCAGTACGTCTACCTCTCCGGCTGTCCCTCTAAATGCTATCAGGATGTGCCAACCCGCTTCGTCACCTATTTGTATCCATCGTTTATAGACATAGGCCTGAAGGTCGACTATGATCGTACTTGTAAGGCCAAGTATATCACTGTCTGGGTCCATCACTAATATCTCCTTATCGATCTCAGCGACCTTTGCATAGTCAAATGTCTCAGCGAACGCTTCAAAACTAAAACCTAGGTCCTCATAGGCTGAAGCTGCGGCATAAGTCGAGAAGAGGGCCGTCTGTGAATTAAACGCAGACTGTGGAGTCAAGTCGCTCTCTTGAAGGTCATCGACTCTCATCTCTGAAAGCGTCACATTCCCCTCTTCGGTAGTAATGGCCTCATCACCACAGCCGCTCAACAGTAGTATGAGTAATAACGTATTTATCGAAAATATGATCTTTTTTATAGGTCTATCCTGTTCTGATGATATATTTAAGCGGATAATCTATCTCAAACGAGTGTAAATGTCAAATCATGCTCTCCATTGAAGTCATATGCATAAGAGGTCATTATAAAAAATACCTATATGTACTGAAGAGATGATCACCTAAGTTACGAATACGAGATCTGAAATAATCAATTATGTAATAGATGTCTATATTAAAAAGAGAAAGGTCTTTGATGTCTCTTAGAGATTACCAGTCATATGGATTTTTGCCATATGTCGTAATCGCTATTGGTCTAACATTGAGTGTTTTAGTAGGATAGTCCACCTAGAAATACTACATTTTCTTATTCCAAGTCTCGTTCTAATGCTTACTTTATTGTTATGTCTATTGCCAGACTCATTAAGCAAGACAAGAGAAGATGCAATAAAGATGGCGCTAGAAGCGACTCAAATGTCACAGGTCTCAGAAGAGAGACTTAGATATGCACTCGAAGGTACCGGAGATGGATCTGAAGACAGATGAGGTCTTCTTTTCAAAATGATGGAAAGAGATATTAGGCTTTGTGGAAGATGATACAAGATCAAACTTTAAATGGATAGATCAAGGTACCTGTTTTGTGATATCTCTAAAAATATAGCATTATATACAAGAGAAGGCATGGGTATATTTCAGTCATATTAATGAGTCTCAATAACATGTCCAGGAGCTGTCGGATCGTATAGGATGTACACAGTGAGTTCATCGATACAGAGTAGATGGCTAACTGTACGCATTGAGAAAAGTACCAGAAATAGCGTATCCTAGGCCCTTCTCAGCTCTAATACTTCAAAAATTCTTAACCTCCAAAACTACACAGCTTGACGGCTTTCTACCCAAAAAAACACTTTTATTTAGCTTCAGTTAAACCTAACTGAGCTAGTATCTTCCTAGCGAAAGCGCCTTAATCGCCTTGTATTAGGCCAGGTTTTAAATATAATAAGTTAGCGTTATGATTCAAGGTCAGTCTCAATGTGGACCAACTTGACCATATAAAAGAAGAAGGAGAGTATATGCAATTAGGTTTTCTAGTTGACTTGCATCTGTGTATGGGATGTAAGGGATGCGAAATCGCCTGTAAAGTGGAGAACGAAGTACCACTAAGCACATGGAGACTTCGTGTAAAATATGTTGATGTAGGCACGTTCCCAGAGACTAAACGAACATTCACGCCGCTACGTTGTAACCACTGTGCCAATGCACCGTGTGAACGTATCTGTCCGGTAAGTGCACTGCACTATATCGACAATGGCATCGTGAACATCGATAAAGAACGCTGTATCGGCTGTGCAGGTTGTGTCATGGCTTGTCCTTACGGTGCGATCTATATCGATCCTCAGACACAGACAGCAGATAAATGTACTTATTGTGCACACCGTATCGCTTCAAGTATGATGCCGGCATGTGTCGTCGCTTGTCCAGTCCAGGCAAATATCTTTGGTGACCTTGATGACAAGACATCGAACATCAGCAAATATATCATGGAGAACCAGGGTGATGTCCAGGTACGTAAACCTGAGAAGGGCACTGATCCTCACCATTTCTATGTCGGTGGCGGTAATGTGACACTGAACCCACTTGCATCGTTTAGAGCTGAAGGACATTCACTGTTCAATGAGTTGAAACATCTTCCGATCGGAGGGCACCACTAATGGTACATACAGCACTAGAAGCTACAAACGCGGTCGTCACACTTGACGTTGCTCTTCCGGGTATCGTATGGGGTTGGATCATTACCATGAACATGTGGGCAAAGAGCATCGGTACCGGTGTCATCTTCTTACTTTTCTATCTATTGAAGAAGTACCCGGATGCTGCAGAGAACCTGCGTTTCCCTGTGACAGTAGTCTCACTGGTATTCATCCATATCTTCTTGTTCTTTACCGTCATCGATCTACACCAGATGTTCCGGTTCTGGCACATATTCTTCCATCCGCACTGGACATCGGCTATTACTGTAGGCGCATGGATAGTCACGATCATGGTATTAGTCCTTTTTGGTATGGCATTCGCCAGTTTTATCAAAAAAGACAACAAGCTCTTTGACAAACTACTAGGATGGGCAGTCGTACTGGCTGTTCCTGTGACACTTTATACTGCAGCTATCATGGCTGAGTCGACTGCCCGTGAGCTGTGGCAGATGCCTACTGAAGCGGTACAGATGTTACTTGCTGCGACACTGGCTGGTTCTGCGACAATGATCTTACTTGGTGAGAAACTGCCGTATGAAGCCAAACGCGACCTAGGTATCGTCCTCGGTATGAGTGCACTTATCGCATTCATCGTCTATATGAGTGAATTGGTCTTCGGTCCGATGAAGGCTGAAGAGGTCATGGCCACATTAGAGTTCGTCAAAGGTGACGGTGAGTACGCTACGATGTTCTGGATCGGTCAGACGATGGCATTTATCGCACCGATGGTACTGGTATGGCTCAGCGTGGCAAACAAGAGTGTCAGTCTGCTAAAACTGGCAGCTATTCTGGCACTTGCAGGTCTATGGATCACAAAACATGTATGGCTGGTCATTCCTCAGCTATTGAACATGAGTTAAGAGAGGATATTTGATGTATTTAGAAAGTAGAAGATCATTTTTAAAGGGCGCGGCATTCACTGTTGCTGGCGCCGCTATCGCAAAAGGCGTATTTACTACGGATGCGATCGCAGAATCTGTAGGTGAAAGCAAGTTTACCGATACACCGGATTCACTCTCTTTTTATCCACCACTTGAGCAATGGGAAGATTTCCAAGAGCTTAGTGGCGAGGATTGGAAGCGTGGTGGTATCGCTCGTAAAGGTGTGCAGAGCGAAGATAACCCGGACGGTATCTATGTCAATGACTTTATCATCGTGCCGACAGCGTGTTCAAACTGTGAAGCGTCTTGTGGTCTGACCGCATGGATAGACAAGAAGACATTCACTGTCAAGAAATATATGGGTAATCCACTTCACCCGGCGTCACGTGGTCGTAACTGTGCGAAAGGGTATGCTACCCAATCACAGATGTATGATCCGGACCGTCTGCCATTCCCAATAAAACGTGCATCAGGTTCTAAGCGTGGTGAGGGTAAATGGGTCCGTACAAGTTGGGATGAGGCGATGACGACCATCGGTAAGAAGATGGGTGATACGCTTCGTGTCGGTGATGAACTCTCCAAAAAATCAGTCATGTTCCATGTCGGCCGTCCTAATGAGAACGGTTTTACTGGTAACTTCTGGAGTACACTTGGGACTGATGCGTTTAACTCGCACACGAACATCTGTTCATCCGGTGGACGTACACCTACTATCCAGTGGGTAAACGATGACCGTACCTCTCCAGACTGGGCGAATGCCAAACTGGTATTTTTGAACTCATCTCATGCAGCAGATGCAGGTCACTACTTCCAGCAATCAGCTTCGTTTATCGCAGATGCTCGTGCTAAGGGTGCGAAGATGGTCGTCATGGACCCTCGTATGTCGAACTCTGCGGGTATGGCAGATCTTTGGATCGCAGCATGGCCTGGTACTGAACCGGCTGTCTACCTCTACCTGACTAATCGTATCCTTCAAGAGGGAAAAGTCGATAAGAAGTTTGTCAAGAAGTGGTTTAACTGGGAAGTCCTGATGGACAACAAGAAGTATCTTGAGTTTATGATCGAGAAGGGCTACATCTCTAAAGCTCCTGAAAAGGGTGATTTTGAGAGCTTCCTCGCGATGCTTAAAGAGCTTTACTCTCCATATACACTTGAGTTCACGGTCAAAGAGACCCATGTACCAGCTTATAAGCTTGAACAACTCTATGAGATGTTCATCTGGGCTGGTGACGCGATCTCCTCATACTTCTGGCGTGCTACAGCTGCGGGTAACCGTGGTGGTTGGATGAGTGGTCGTACAGGTTATCTTCCTATCGCACTTCGTGGCGCTATTGGTACTGTTGGTGGGACGTTCTTCCACCACTGGCACGTTATCTCCGTTGGTGGTAAAGGTGGTGCATCCACAGTCGGTCAAGGTAAACGTGGCTCAGACATCCCTAAAGTCGATGTATGGAACGAATTGACATGGCCACCTGAGTGGCCACTCTCTACTTATGAGATGTCTTACCTACTTCCTCACCTTTTGACTGACACAGAGTGGCAGCAAAAATGGAAAAAACGTGGCTTGAACGTACCGGAGAAACTCGCAGTATGGATCCCGCGTATGTATAACCCGGTCTGGATCAATCCGGATGGTTTCCGTTGGCTTGAAGTCTTAAAAGATGAGAGCAAGATGGAACTGACCTTCAACCTATCACCAGTCTGGTCTGAGACCAACTGGCATGTGGATTATGTCCTGCCAGTCGGCCTTGCGGGCGAACGTCACGATCAGCACTCAGAAGCTACTAAACCTGCAAGATGGACTTCGTTCCGTCAGCCGGTCATGCGTGTCGCTCTTGAGAAAGCTGGTTGGAAACCGAAAAATCCTAACCGTGCGACACTTGAAGCGCACATCAAAGCGGGCCTTGGTGAAGTATGGGAAGAGAACGAGTTCTGGTTTGAGATGGGTGTCAAATATATCGATCCAGACGGTTCTCTCGGCATCAAGAAGATGTGGGAGTCCAAACGTAATCCAGGAAAACCAGTCACTATTGCTGAGTGGTATGACGCAGCATTTGGCGACAATCTTCCAAACCTTAAGCGCGTAGCGACAAATGATGCACGTTATAAGGACTCTGAGTACCCGGTATACGAGTACATGAGAGATTACGGTGCATGGATGGAAGAGAACAATATCTACTCTGCACAAGAGCGTGAGATCAAAGAGGACGATGAGAGTCTTATCTCACATGGTCACAAATATGACAAGAAACATGTCGAGATCGATAAACGTACCGGTGTCATCACAGCGGAGACACATGGTGATGCGTGGAAATACAAAGATGGCAAAAAGCCTATTGGTATTGAGACTGACGGCGTGAAGATGGAAGGTTTTGCCTCACTGACCAAGAAGATGGACTTCTTCTCTGAGTGGTTGGCTGATGAGTGGAAATGGCCTGAATACGCTATTCCGTTCTATCCTCGTAATCAGAAAGAGAAAGATGCGATGCCACACATCGTCTCTCATGTCAATCACATGTATATGAAAGAGGAGAACTCGTATGCGTTAAATACGGTCTTCCGTCTGCCATATAACATCCATACGCGAAGTGCGAACTCTAAACATCTTATGGAGATCTCACAGAACCATGACCCTATCTGGATCAACACAAAAGATGCTGCTAAGCAGGGCTTCAAACGTGGTGATGCTATTCGTGTTCGTATAGTAGATACCGTGTCTGAGCTTGAGAGTGGTTATTTTGTCGCTATGGCGGTACCTACTGAAGGTATGATGCCTGGTGTCCTTTCATGTTCACATCACGGTGGACGCTGGAAACTTAAGAACTCGGTAGATATCCCTAACGGTGTCACTGAGGGAAGAGTCAATGGTATGCCGATGGCTCGAAACATGCATGACCCAGAGTTTATGGCTGACTCTCCGGAGAAAGCTGGTACGCATGAAGGACAGATCAGGATCGAAGACTTTGAAGGCAACATCGGTAACAACAGTTACGGTGTACCTCTTGCAGAGCTTCAGATGGATGGTAAAGTAGGTAAGCTACAGTATGTAGAGGGCATCAAACCTTTCCATAGTGAACGTTTCAAAGAGCATAACCGCGACAGTGGGAACATCTGGTGGGACGGACTAAGTGGTTCATGGCAAAATGCTGTGGCACCTGCTCACCCAGACCCTATCTCCGGTATGCATTGTTGGCACCAGAAAGTCATCCTTGAGCCTGCGCAAAAAGGTGATAAGATCGGTGACATCCATGTCAATTACGATAACAACTTCAAGACCTATAAGGCTTGGAGAGATGAGCTGACACGTGGACTTGATAGTGACTCTAAGTTCCGTCGTCCTCCGCATATCAAACGACCATGGGTACCGCTTTCTGAGAAAGCTTACCGTGTCGATATCAAAGACGTTTAAACACTATTTTTATCAAGCAGGTTTTCAGCCTGCTTGGCTATAATCCCACAAAACAGCATCTCTAAAAGACCCTGTCTATCATCAGAGAAGCGCATATCACCTTAGGACTAAATACTCATGGAACAGACCAAAGCACGAACCAATATCTATGCACTGTTGTCCAGGATCTTAATGCAGGAACTCGATAGCGAGCTACTAGAGCAGATCAAGAACGATCCTGTCATCATGGACTTCTTCCCGACATTCAAAGAGTGGGAACCCCTAAAAGATCTCGAAAGCAGTGTCCTGCTTGCTGAGCACCTCGACCCGGACTTTGTTAACCTTTCTATACTGCATCTCATACCTTATGAGACGTTCTATACCCGTAAAGACCAGATGATAGAGACAGGCGGTGCAAATCCGGTAACAGACATCTATAGTGCTTATGACTTCATGGTCGATTTTGAGATCGCTCGTGTCGTCGCTGCTGACCACATCGGGATCGAACTGGAGTTTATGCATCATCTCTGTGAGGCAGAGATCAAAGCGATCGAGGAAGATGACACGGATGCTGTCGCTGAACTCAGATCTGTACAGCGTGAGTTTATGGACAAACATATACTGCAGTGGGCACCACTTTATCTGTTAAATATGAAGTTTGAAGCTCGCACTCCGCTCTATTTTGATGCGGCAGATATGGCCATCGAGTTTATCCTCTCTGACAATGAGTACCTCTCCGCTGAACTAAAAAGTGCATGATGTCCGGTATTACTCTTAACGCGGGAAGTTGTGTACGAGCTGCATCTAAAGAGAGTACATGTACGCTTTGTGAGATCATCTGTCCTACAGAAGCGATCAAGATCACAGAGATGCTCCCCTCTATCAACCTTTCAGAGTGTGTAGGCTGTGGTGGCTGTGTTGGTGTATGTCCGACAGAGGCTTTAAAGCTTGATGAGTTTAGTGCGACTGAGTTCTTTTTCGAATTTGCGGCTGAAGAGGAGAACCTGCTCTCATGTCGTAAGAACCTACCTTGTATCTCTGTACTCAATGTCGAACATCTTATCGCACTGGCATCACTTAAAGGGGAGCTGGTCCTTGACATGGGGCACTGTAGCGAGTGTGCGATCGCGATTACGTGCGAGCCTCAGATAAGAGCTAATGCGGAAGAGGCGGACTATCTGCTTGAAGCGATGGAGATAAAAGGAAGTGTCACACTTCAGGATATCGGCTATGAAGAAGAGGCTTCTGAGAGTGAGGAGAACAGTGATCGACGTGGCTTTTTCGGATCCTTCAATCTTAAGAATGCTGTCAAAGCGAAAAGTGATTTTGAACGTGAGGTCGAGGTCGCGACTGATGAACGCTTAGAGCATACCTTAGGCAATGAAGATATTCAGAAGATGCGTAATAAGAGCATAAGCGATAAACGTAAATTGCTCTTCACGGCCCTTAAACGTGTAGAGAACCCTTCTACTTATCATGTAGTCGATGCCAATGAGTTGTCGTTCACTTCCCAAAAACTACTTGATGTAGACAGTTGTACCGCCTGTCAGATGTGTTACCGAGTCTGTCCGACCGGTGCATTGAGCAGTGACATGAAGAACGCCAAGATCGACTTTGACCCATTGATGTGTGTGAAGTGTCATCTATGTCATGATGTGTGTGAACCAGAGTGTTTGACACTATCGGATTCCTATAGTATCAAAGAGTTCTTTGAACCAGAGATCCAGCGTCTGGCTACGTTCAAGATACGTCAATGTGATGAGTGTGGTACACCGTATGCGGCTTTAAAAGGTAAAAGAGTCTGTTACCGCTGTGAGATAGAAGAGCAAGAGGCAAAAGAGCTATGGGGGATAGTCGATGAATGAAGCCAGTATGAACGAAGCAAACCAGATAACTGCGCAGACAAGTCTCTATGGCTTTATCGGCGAGAAAGCGACATCTGACCGTTATAGTGTGACGCTTAACAAGCAGTTTAAAGCCAACGGTGATGATGCGATGATCATTCCGATGAACATTCGTC
Organism: Sulfurimonadaceae bacterium; assembly: GCA_016744575.1. Taxonomy (GTDB): domain Bacteria; phylum Campylobacterota; class Campylobacteria; order Campylobacterales; family Sulfurimonadaceae; genus BB26. The sequence goes on from JADGEC010000088.1 coordinate 14,736, forward strand.
CAGACGACCTCTATTTCACTGTCACAAACCTGCGTAAGGCTCAGTTGCACGGGGTGGCATTCGCTTCTGAGTATCGTCATGAAGTAGTCGAGATCCTTGATGAACAGAGTAGTGAAGTGACTGCTTGCGGTTTTTGTGATATCTTACATGTAGAAGAGGGCAGGTTGATCGGAGATATTGCTATCGGTCGAGCCTTGGTCAGAGTCCTAAAAGAGCGACGCGTCACATCATTGGCTATCTTGGGTAGCGGTGCTTTGGCGAAGTCACTACTATGGCATATCGCAGAGTGTGATGTAGAGAGAGTGGTCTTGTTCAATGACCGTATAGAGTCCTGCCTGACATTGACACAGAGCCTCGGAGATAGAGTGAAAGACATCACGTTTGATATAGAACGCGTGATGGAAGAGACAGGAGCTGATCTTAGTTCCTGTGAAGTAGCTATAAATGCTTCGCCGCTTAAAGGTGCGGGTGAGATACCTATTGTGTCAGCACCGTTGATGATCGATCTTGAACAGCACCTCTCGCTCTTTAAGAGTGCTGCGGCAGCTGCCTATATGGGCTATGAGGATATGCTTGCATATCT
>JADGEC010000004.1 GCA_016744575.1 Sulfurimonadaceae bacterium
TACAATTGTTTATAATGTATTATATATATAATTAATTGCGTATTCTATATATTATTCTTCTATATATACACGATATAGTGTTTATCTTAAGTTGCTTTTGTGTATATTTACCAAATGAAACTGAACGATCTTTTCAACATCCTCCATAACGCAGTCGAAGCGGAACAAAACGGTAAAAAGATCTCTCAAAAAGAGATGGCTGGTAGCTTAGGAATCTCTATGCGGACCTATCAGGACTGGAGACTTGGCAATGCCAAACCTCAGGCCGCACGGGCTGTCATCGAGATGCTTGGGAAGTTGGATGATGAGGACATTATCAGGGTGGTGAGAAAAATCAATCGATTGGGGAGTGATAGATGAGCAGCTTGACAGAGCAGGAACGTTTGGGACTCGACGACGTATTTTTATCTATATCTTCTGGCCGTCATAAGCAGAAAAAATGGTCAGATATAAAAAGCTATCTACAAGACATGATAGGACAGACAAAGGTTGGGAAAAAAATGTTTCAACCCGTTAAAATCCTATTTCACGTACAAAAACGCATAAAATCATCAGATTTACTGCAAAAACTTTCTAGAAAACGTAAAAAGAAGAGAGAATTAAGGAAATAGTGTATACAGTATCCTTATATGGTTTACTTTACCCCCGCAAACCGCTTAATATAGGGGCTAAGTGATCAAATAACTTCATGCAAGGGTTAAGGAATGAACAAAGCAGAATTCGTCGAGTTAGTACAAAAAAACGGTGACTACAAAACAAAATCTGAAGCTGAGACAGCTATCAAAGCATTTTCAGATGCGATAACAGAGGCACTGGTTTCTCGAGAAGATGTGACACTGGTAGGTTTCGGAAGTTTTGCGGCAACACTACAAAAAGGTAAAAGTGGTACAGTCCCAGGTACAGACAAGACTTATACTACACAAGATAAGATGGTACCTAAGTTCAAAGCTGGTAAAAGTCTTAAAGACTCTGTCGCTTCAGGCAAGTAGATCGTTGCGTTCTTTCGCAGCGATCCTCCCCTCCTCTTAACAATATCCATATATATCTATCACTTAAGTCATCGACTTTCATAAGCCCACTACTGTTCTTACGAGTATCAGAAGATCTAGCCTTAAAGATATACCCTTCTATTCTCACTGACTATCTCTCTTTGCAAAGCATCAGCACGATCAAACTACAATCCAGACTAAAACTACCCTAATGGATGGACTTATGCAAAAAATAGTAAAAAAGACTCAAGAGTGGCGAGAGCAGCTATCCCCAGAAGCCTTTGACGTATGTCGTATGCACGGGACAGAGGCACCCTTCACCGGTCAATACAACTCTCACAAAGAGAAAGGGACCTACAATTGTGTCTGCTGCGATGCAGCATTGTTCAAGTCCACTACCAAATTTGACTCTGGTACCGGCTGGCCAAGTTATTTTCAACCATATGATGATGAGGCTATCACAGAGATAAGGGATGAAGGGTTTGGGATGGTCCGTGTCGAAGTACGCTGTGCGAAGTGTGATTCCCATCTGGGACATGTCTTTAACGACGGTCCGGCACCTACCGGACTACGCTACTGCATCAACTCGCTCAGCCTGAGCTTTACACCAGAGAAGGATTAGAACTTTAGTTCGATCCCGGCAGTGTAATTAGTGATATACTCACCTAAGATGGTGTAGTCCACATAAGCGTTCAACTGTTCGTTCAATGCATAGACACCGGCTATTCCCAGTGAAAAGCCAAAATCTCTGGAGTTAACACTCTCGCTGTCACCAAGGTTAGGTAAGATGATACCTGCCCGCGGTCGTACCGTGAACGGTGAGTCAGGGATCGTGATATCGTAAGTGACATAACCCGCAAGCGTCAAGATACTAACACCATGTCCAGCTCCATCTTCTGGATCACTCAGTGACTTTGTCAACTCCACTTCGGCACCGAGTCCTTCGAACAACTGAGGCAATGCCATACCACCTTTAAGTACGAGACCGACTCCATACTCATCTGCATGTTTAGGTACCGCCTCAATAGCAAGTCCTACACCTACATAAGCTCCGGAAAGCCCATTGTCACTATCTGCCGAAGCGAGTGCTGAAGTCAGAAGAAGTGTACTTAAGGCTGCAACCATTTTTTTCATAAAAGATCCTTTTTTGTGGGGATTATATCTAAAGAGTGCTATAATCCCTTCCAAAAAAAGGTCCCTATGAAATACCTGTTACTTACCCTGTTACTACTCTTCTCTACATCTGCTATGGCTTCTCAAAGCAATACCCATCCTGTCGTGACCCTTGAGACTACACAAGGTACTATAGAGATCGAGCTTTATGAGGATATCGCTCCGATGGCTGTGGAGAACTTCATGACACACGTTAAGAACGGCTACTACAACGGTATCGCATTTCACCGTATCATCAAAGACTTTATGATCCAAGGTGGAGACCCTTCTGAGACTGGACGAGGTGGTGAGTCCATCTGGAAAAAACCATTTAAAGATGAGTTCAAACCAAATGTCGTCTTCGACAAGGTCGGGATCCTTGCTATGGCTAATGCCGGTCCTATGACAAACGGCAGCCAGTTCTTCATCACTACAGCAAAGACTCCGTGGCTCAATGGAAACCATACTATCTTTGGACAGGTCACTAAAGGTATGGATACCGTCAATAAACTCAACCTAGTCCCTACAAGTGGACGCAGTGGCGGTGACCGTCCCGCTCAGCGTCAGGAGATAATCAAGGCATCTATCAAATAAGTAGCCCTGCATCACTTACTGCTTGATCTCAGGTCTCGACCTGAGATCCATATCAATCTCTATCACTGCTTCAAAAACATCTTTCATCTGATCATTTATTCGTCTATAATACGGCCTCAAATATCTAGGAGTATACTATGGCAATAGACTTTTATAACGCAGGTATGAACGCCTATCAGGCAGGTGACTATACTAAGGCCTATGAGTGGCTTTTGCAGTGTGAGGATGAGGGACACTGTGCCTATGCACTCGGTGTCATGTTCTATAATGGTCAGGGTGTCACACGCAGTTATAAGACCTCGACGACCTATTATGCTAAAGCAGCAGAAGCCGGTATCTTACCAGCTCAGGTAAGTGCAGGTTTCGCCTATGCAAACGCAATGGGTGTTCCCGAAGACTTTGATAAAGCGGCAGACTACCTAAAGATGGCTGTTGCACAGGATGATGAAGCAGCCAAGATAACCCTGGCCGAGATCTACGCAAAAGGTGAAGCCGGAGGTGACCGTAAAGATGCAGCCAGACTACTTCGCGAAGTCCTGGCAGTCAGTATGCCTGAAGAAGCAACGGATATCTACAACCGTTACGAGTTATATAAAGTCAAACTGTAACTGATAACGAGAGCAAGAGAATCTTGCTTCGACCTATACCATCAGTCCCCGTATCATAAAAAAGATGACGGCGGAGAGGGTCGCTGCTGCCGGAACAGTGATGAGCCATGCTGCGGCGATCTTTTTAACGGCATCACGTTTGACATACTTTACGTTCTCAGATTTCTTAAGCTGTTTCTTGTCTACTTTGAGTTGCTCTTCCTCTTCATCGATAATACGATAGAGTTCGACGATACGCTGATAGTCCGCTTTGCTTTTAGCCTCTTTTGCTTCAAGTGCAGTGCGTTCAGAATTAAGGGCTTTTACTGTCCTTTTATCCTCTTCAAGATCAAGCATCTCTTTTCGGATCACCTCTTCTTCTTTGGTAGTCGCCAGATACTCCCGTAAGAAACCTACTCCGAAGACACCACCGACTGCGATATGTGTCGAACTGACCGGAAGACCAAGCTGACTGGCGATGATGACCGTGATCGCAGCTGCCATCGCTACGGAGAACGCCCGCATCTGGTCAAGTTCTGTGATCTCGGTACCCACAGTCTTGATAAGTTTGGGACCATACAGAGCCAGACCGATAGAGATACCGATAGCACCTACTGCCATGACCCAGATAGGGATACCCGCTTTAGCCGAGACACTACCGGTCATGACTGCATCACTGATAGCAGCCAAAGGCCCGATAGCGTTCGCTACATCGTTCGCACCATGCGCAAAACTAAGTAGTGCAGCAGCAAAGATAAGTGGAATGGTAAAGAGCAGGTTTACCCCGCCTCGGCTATTTTCCATCGTGCTGCCTCTGGAGGCGACACGCTTCTTGACAATAAAAAAGACTGCGATGGCTACGATAAGACCAAAAGACGCTGCTACTTCAAAGCTCGGCTTCTTTGTCACAGGAAGGGTAAAAAACATCACCTCATTAAAACCTGATACGATCGAAGGCCACATCTTCTTCAGACCTTTTAGCGTAAGATAGGTGATGAATGCCCATGACATGAGTGCGACGTAGAAAGGCACCCACTTCTGAGCAGCCTCGATCTTATCTTCCTTATAGACGATCGTCTTCTTGATGGCAAACAAAAAGCCGGCTGCGATCAATCCGCCAAGGACCGGAGAGATGACCCATGAAGCAGCGATCTTACCCATTGTCCCCCATGCGACGATAGAGAAACCAGCCGCTGCGATACCTGCGCCCATGACACCACCGACAATAGAGTGTGTCGTCGAGACAGGAGCCTTGGCCATCGTCGCAAAGTTAAGCCATAGTGCAGCAGAGAGAAGTGCGGCCATCATGGCCCAGATAAACGCATCGGTATCACCACCAAAAGCATCGATGTCGATGATGCCCTTTTTGATAGTAGATACCACTTCACCACCGGCGATAAACGCACCGCTTGCTTCAAAGATGGCTGCGATGACGATCGCTCCGCCTAGAGTCAATGCTTTCGAACCCACAGCCGGACCAACATTATTGGCAACATCATTAGCACCGATGTTCATCGCCATATAAGCACCAAACAGCGCAGCTACCGCCAAGAACATATTGTTCGGGACTCCACCGCTTGTCATAAAACTATAACTTAAGACACCAACCATAAAAAACAGTGCAAAGCCCAGTTTCCAAAAATCGACACGACTTGTCTTTAAAGCTACTTTTTCCATCTTCTTGATAGTCTGAATTTCCAATCTTCTCTCCACGTATATAGTAATCTGTAATGATTCTAGCCGTATAAATCTTAAAAAAACAAAGCAACAATCCTGTTAATATTGAAATTAGTCATAGCTTATTACTAATCTTTTTTTTAAGATATCTCAACTGTTACTATTTAGCGATTCCAATGATTCATAGCTGTTGTAAAAGATCTATATGTTGTTAAAAAAAACTACATTATTGCTCTATCTACTCTACCTCTATCACAGACAACTCGCTACAGGTAAGAGGGGCCATCAATAGCAGTACACACTATTTAATCTTCTTCTGTTATAATCACTTAACTATCAAGACCTAGGAAAACAATGATCGACCTCAAACTCCTGCAGACAGACTTCGAGACTATCAGCAAAAAACTACAACGCAAGAATGTCCCTGTCGTGACCATAGAGTCACTTCAGAGCAAGAACGAACTGCTCAAAAAAGCAAGATCAGCCTTTGAAGAAGCTCAGGCAACACAAAACGAGATGAGTAAGCTTTTCGGCACTTATAAGCGAGAAGGTAAGGATATCAGTGAGCTCAAAGCCAAAGTCGATGCTAATAAACTGAAGATCAATAGACTTCAGCAAGAGCAGCGTGAGGCAGAGGAAGTGCTATCCTCACTAGTCATGGGTATCCCTAACATCCCTGATGATGATGTCCCTGATGGTAAGGATGAAGATGACAATGTCGAGATCAAAAAGGTCCTGACCCCTCCTGAGTTTACCTTCGTTCCAAAAGAGCACTGGGAGCTGGGAGAAGCAAATACGTGGATCGACTTTGAACGCGGTGTCAAACTGGCAAAAAGCCGTTTCAGTGTCTCTTTCGGTATGGGTGCGAGGATGGAACGTGCACTGATCAACTTCATGCTTGATTTCAACCGTGATCGCGGTTTTGTCGAAGTGAGCGTACCTGAACTAGTCAATCGTCGTGCTCTTGAAGGCACCGGGCAGCTTCCCAAGTTCGAAGATGATCTTTTCAAGATAGAGGGAGAAGACCTATTCCTCATCCCGACCGCCGAAGTCCCACTGACTAATCTTTTTCAAGATGAGATATTGCCTGCTGAGGAGCTGCCTGTCAAGATGACTGGCTTTACCGCCTGTTTTCGAAAAGAAGCAGGTTCTGCGGGTCGTGATACCCGGGGAATGATCCGTCAACACCAGTTTTACAAAGTAGAGATGGTGACGATCGCCAAACCAGAGCAGAGTGATAAGATCTTTGATGAGATGGTCGCTTCCGCCTCAGATATGCTCACAGCTCTTGAACTTCCGCATCGGCAAGTACGCCTCTGTACAGGAGATCTTGGTTTTAGTGCTTCCAAGACCATAGACCTTGAGGTGTGGCTTCCGGGACAAGACAGCTACCGAGAGATAAGTTCTATCTCCAATACCCGTGATTTTCAAGCCCGTCGTGCGAAGATCCGCTACAAAGAGGGCAAGAAGAACCGACTTGTCCATACCCTCAATGGCTCATCCTTAGCAGTAGGACGGACACTCGTCGCTATCATGGAGAACTATCAAAACGAAGATGGAAGCATCACCATACCTGATGTACTGAAAAAATACCTCTGACAAAGGCAGTGATGCGTGGCAGAAGAACAAGAAGAGATAATCATCATCGACGAGGCAGATGCTGCCGGAGTCGAACACCAGGAGACCGTTGAGAAGACTAAAGAGTCCCCTAACAATCTTAAGCTCATCCTTGGTGCAGCCATCGGGGTCCTTCTCGTACTACTTATTGTCATCATCGCGGTCTTAGCGCTAGAAGAAGATGAGAAGCCCGAAGCAGAGATGGACCTTCGCGAGCTTGGTACCAAACTACAAAAAAAGACGCAACCGCCTGTTGAGACAGGTAAAGTCGAAAAGATGATCGCCAAAGCCAATCGACTCTATAGCAGCGGTAATAAAAAAGAGGCACTTCGCTTATACGAACGTATCGCTCTCTATAGCAAAGCCATCTCACAATATAACCTCGGAGTCGCACAACTCAAAGAGGGTCAGTACGGCACGGCTCTGGAGACCTTCCGACTCGCCATCGAAAATGGAGAGAACCGTTGTGTCAGTGCCATCAATGCAGCAGTCTGCGCTCTACGACTTGCACAAGAAGATAGTTTTGACTACTACATCGATATGGCACAGGCCTATCTGCCCTATGAGAGTGACTCCAAACTATACTCTTACTACTATGCCTTGATAAATTATTATAAAGGGAACTATCTAGAACTGCTTTCTGCCCTTGAACACCCTACTTCTGAAGCCTACCCAAGCAGCAACAAATATATGACTGCCCGAGTCGAGAGTCTCTTTGGCAACTATTATGGTGCGATCAATGCTATGGAAGAGCCTTATGATGAGACAGATGCATTCGCATTGGGATTGCTATATGCCAATATCGGTGATCTTACCCTGGCAAAAAAGCACCTGCAAGATGCGATACTCTACAATCCTAAGCCACTTAAAGAGCAGCTTGCCCTGGCATATGTCAATCTAAAATCAGGCCAGCATGAAGATGGCGGAAAACTATTAGGCACCTTGACTGACATGTATGGTGAAGAGACCTATAAGCCCTATCCTGTCAGCGTCTTTCTTAGATCGTCTCTATTTGAACCAGAGAGCGCACAAAATAACTTTCGGAACACGATCACAAAAAAACGTATGGCAAACTACCAGAAACTATTCTACTTTGCCCCTTACAAGATATTTAACGCCAGACAGACCATCAGCTACATACGTAAAGGGACTGCCAATATCTCTATCGATGATATCACTGCAGCAAAAGAGTACCTACACAAAAGCTCCCAGACCTCTGCAATAAACCAGGGGATAGCTCAGGCAATCAAAAAATCATTGACATTCAGACTTCGTGATGCCAACACTCAGCTCAAGTCTCTACTTGAGCTACATCCAAAACACTCCATCTTACAGTATGACCTGGCACTTACCTATGCGCAGATGGGAGATATGATAAATGCCCACAAATACTTTCTACGTTCGTACCACCTTGATGCAAACAACTACCTCTCAGGTATATTCGCCTATATGACATCACAACTCTCAAACAAGCAAAATCCAAAGATGCTCTCCCTCCTCAAGGAGAACCTGGCTGAAGAGGATGATAGCGAACAATATGAACTCTACCGTACACTGATCGACCTTAGTGAGGACAACCTTATCGGTTCACTCGAATGGCTGGAGAAAGACTATAAAGAGCGTCCGCTCTACCTTATGATCGATCTGCTTATTGCGGTCAGACTCGATAAAGATGACATCGCAAAAAAAGCTGCTGAGAAGCTTACCTATCAGCTCCCTGGTGACATCCTTCCTCATCTGCTATATATCGAGACACATTTCACCGAACTCTCTAACAAGGCCTATGCCAGTAGCATACTGAACTATATCAAAAAGCAGAAGTTCACCTATGATGATCTTTTCTTTGGACCTTTTATCACACGTTATCTCTATACACAGACAGCATTGATCACCGGAAAACTCTATCCACTTCGTGTTCGATTAAAAGAGAAACTTCGAACGACTACAGAAAGTCCTCAGGACATCATGAGTGCTTTGGCACTGGCATCTATCTATGATGAGGCCTTTGAAGAGGCCTATACCTACTATAATCAGATCATAGATGACTATAAGATCCAAGACCCGCTTACACTCTTTTTGGGTGCAGTCGCGTCTACCGGTGCTTCACATCATGCCAATGCTATCGGTCTGCTAGAGCTCTCTAAGCTCAAAGACTCTGATTTCATGGAAAGTCGATATGCACTTGGACTGCTTTATCTTCAGGCGAAGAACAATAAGGGTGCTGCCATCCAATTTCAGTACATCGGTAACAGTGGTTTTGTCTCTGAATATTTCAATTTTATGATCGATACCAATGAACTTCTCTTTGAGAAACAGTACCCACAGACAGATGATTTGGAAGAGGGATCTCAAGAAAATTGATACTCTACTGGCAAGATAAATAGTTTAGTAACGCACTTTTATATCTTAAGCCTTTAAGACTTGAGATTTAAAAGTACAAAACACATCTCCTCATAAAGCCCTCTGTTCTAAAAGACTATCTGATGATGGCGCGAAGAGGATACCAATAGCTTTCAGACCAGATAGAGCATATGTCTATGCTCTCAACACACATAGTATGTAAGCTGCTAAGTATTATCCATCGAAAGCTATAAGGGATGTGTCATAAGGAGTGGAAAGTCAGTGACACCAAAGGTGCCACTGCGTGAGAATATAAAGAATACCTTGAGCGGTGTCTATTTAGAAAAGTATCCTAGAAATGACTCACCAGCACGTAGGTCATCACCTGCTTTAACAGAAAGCACACTACTCTCAGGTAGATAAAGGGTATGTGTACCTTTGACTAGGAGACCATATCTGGCACCTTGTCTGAGCTTCTGATCAGTAGAGATAGTCAAGGAGATACTATCAGGGCTCTGCGCTAATAGATGTTCTACTACGACCTTATGCCCTTGCTCATCACTTAAGCTCATGATAGCCATCTCATTAAGCTCACGTGCCTTATCCCTCTTCAGAGAGAGTCTTATGCCGTGACGATGATCAAGCTTTTCGACTGTAGCATCAATAGGCATACGAAGCAGTGAGGTGTCAAAGCAGCCTGATCGAATGGTTATCTTTTGACAGACACCATCCATCTCTGGACAACTATCGACTGTCTCTACAGCGCTTATTTTTCCATCGACAGGCGAGACAATACTGCTTTTCTGATACTCAGGGACATTACGCTCCGGGTTACGGTAGAGATAGGCTGAAGCGATAAATATGACTACGGACAGGTTTTGCAGTAAGTCGATATCCATCAAAGCAAATAAGATGTATGCTCCCGCAGATCCGAGAAGGTATTTCCACCCTTCCTGTGCGATGATGAAGCTGTTATTACTCTGCATCGTCTGTAGAAGCCTTTGCTTCTTTCGCTTTATCCTGTTTTGCCTCTTCTTCAAGGTCTGCAGTGATCGGATTAGATACCGGTTGAAGTTTGCTCTCCAGTCCGTTCTCCTGCTCATAGGCTTCGATGATATCACGCACCTGCTGTCCACTGATGTTCTCTTTTGCATACAGAAGTGTCACGATGTTCTCTATAGCGTCACGATACTCTTCCAGACGTGCTTTGACAGTATCGTAATGTTCTGCAAGCGTATCCTTGATATAGGCATCCATATCCTGGGCCATCTTCTCGCTATATTCACGTGGTTGCTGCATACCTCCGCCGCCCAAAAACGAACTTCGCTGCTTCTCAAGTACCATCAATCCTGCTACATCGCTCATCCCGTAGACCTGCACCATCGACTTGATGATATCTGTCGCACGTTCAAGGTCATTACCTGCACCCGTAGAGATCTCATTGAAAAAGACCTCTTCAGCCGCACGTCCGCCAAGCAGTACATCTACCTCTGCCATAAGCTCATACTTCTGGGCAAGATATTTGTTCTCTTCCGGAGCATTAAGTGTATATCCTAGTGCCGCCAGTCCACGTGGGACGATAGAGACCTTAGAGACACGTTTCGCGCCATCGGTCGTCTCAGCAAGTAGTGCATGACCACTCTCATGATAAGCGACTATCCTCTTCTCTTTTTCGTTGATACGTCGGCTCTTTTTTGCAAGACCGGCGATAGCTCGCTCTACAGACTCACGCAAGTCATTCTGCTTGACTGTCTTTTGACTGTTCCGTCCTGCCAGCAGGGCCGCTTCATTGATGATATTTGCCAGATCTGCACCAGCTAGACCTGCTGTCAGACGAGCGATCTCTATCAGATCGACATCATCATCGATCTTCACCCCTTTGACGTGGACCTTCAGTATCTCAATACGTCCCTCGAAATCCGGTTTATCGACAAGGACCTGACGGTCAAAACGACCAGGTCGCAACAACGCAGGGTCAAGGACTTCCGGACGGTTTGTCGCTGCAAGGATGATGATCGGTACATCTGTACTGAAACCATCCATCTCCGCAAGCAGCTGATTAAGTGTCTGCTCACGCTCATCATTACCACCCATCATACCGCCTGCCGCACGACTCTTTCCGATGGCATCGATCTCATCGATGAAGATGATCGAAGGAGCATCTTTTTTCGCCTGCTCAAACAGGTCCCGTACACGGGCTGCACCAACACCTACAAACATCTCTATAAAGCTTGAACCTGAGACTGAGAAGAATGGGACATCGGCTTCACCGGCAACTGCTTTTGCAAGTAGGGTCTTACCCGTACCAGGACTACCGACTAGCAGTACGCCCTTAGGTATCTTCGCTCCCAGTTCGACGTAACGCTCAGGGAACTTAAGGAAATCGACGATCTCGAGGACCTCCTCTTTTGCCTCTTGTGCACCAGCGACATCATCAAACTTCGTATTTGGTTTCTCCGAGTTTATGAGTTTCTTGGATTGACCCATGCCCAGCATACCGCCACCCATGTTCTTCTGCATCCGTCCGGCAAAGAACATCCAGATACCGATGATGATCAGAAATGGCAATAACCATCCAAACATCTCTGTAAACCAGTTCGTCTCCGAGAAACCACTGTAGTCTATTTCGTTCTTATCCAATGTCTCGATAAGTGAAGCATCATGACCGACCATTCTCGCGGTGTAGATAGTCTGACGGCCATCGACCGTACTGAAGGCACGGACGAAGTTCTGTCCTATCGCGACCTTCTCGACCTCTTTGTTCTCGACCATCTTCTTCAGATCAGCATAACTGATCTCCTGATTACGAGCACTGCTCGATGTCCCAGCCATCTGATTACCCAGACCACCCTCTTCACCGATCATGGTCTTAAAGATCAGGATTATCACTATAGAGAAGATCGCAAACGTGATCAACGGGTTTTTATTAAAGAAATTGTTGTTGTTTTTGTTATCAGGATCGTTCATCCAGTATTTCCTTCTTTACTTTTTACGACTAAAGTTACCCACTCGTCTTGCGCAATGCGTTCGAGTAGTTCCATATCTGCAAAAGTTTTTAGTACTTTATCTTCATATTTATCCAAGATGCCTGAGAGTATCAGCACACCTTCAGATCTAAGTGCATGTTTAAGGTCGTAGGCGATCATCACCAGGACATCTGCGACTATATTGGCTATGACCACATCATAACTTCTGTTACGCTGAGTGATCGAACCTTCCCATACCCGCTCAAACAAGACACTGTTCTCTTGCGCATTATGTATCGTGTTAGAGACTGAGACAGGGTCGGTATCACATGCATCGACCACTGCCCCCTTTTTAATAGCTGCAATACCCAGTATACCGCTTCCGCTACCGACATCGACAGCTATCTGTCCTGCTTGTACATAGGTATCAATAGCTCGAAGGCATGACGCGGTAGTAGGATGATGCCCGGTACCAAACGCCAGTGCCGGGTCAAGTGCTATGTTCAGAGCACCCTCTTTAGGTGCTTCCCAGCTGGGATGGATGTAAAAAGGTGCGATCTCCACGGGAGATATCGCCTCTTGATACTTTCGTACCCAGTCTTCGTTCTTCTCTTTACCGAGTCTCAACTCAAGGTCGATCTCCTCTGAGAGTGCTTTCTGAAGTGCTTCATTGAACTGTTCAAGACCCCATGCGATGGTATCGAGCTCCTCTTCACTGCGAACAATGAAACCATCCCCCGTCTCTTCAAAGCCGATAGGCAGTGTATCGGCAAGGAAATCGCTAAAAAGTGCATGCTGAGAAGAGGGTCTGACAGTAAGTGTATAGTAGTACTCTTGCATTATTCCTCGGAACCGAGAACTGCACCGAGCTTCTCTTTAAGTACCTGAGGAGTAAAAGGTTTTACGATATAGTTATTTACACCGGCTTTAAGTGCTGTGATCACTTCAGCTTTACCACCTTCTGTCGTCACCATGATGATAGGTAAGTCCACAAAACGTTCATCTGCACGGACTTTCTGCACAAGCTCCAGACCATTCATCTCTGGCATGTTCCAGTCTGTGATCAACATCCCTGTGTCAGGATTGGCATCGAGCACTTCCCAGCCTTTGACACCATCTTCACCTTCATGAATATCTGAGTATCCAAGACGGACCAAAGTATTTTTGATAATGCGTCGCATCGTCGAGCTATCGTCAACAACTATTAGTTTCAAACCGCATCCTTTTATCTATAGTAAATTATGACAGATAATAACAAAAAGTACATTGTACTTACTTTAAAAGCCACTCTGCTTGCTAATTCGCCAGCGCCGCCTTAAGGTCGATGGTACCCTCATAATATGCTTTACCGACAATGACACCGGTGATCTCTCCAGTCGCTTTCAACGCCACGATATCACTCATGTCCTTAACACCTCCGCTAGCGATAGTAGCAATACCACTAGCCCTTGCAACGTCTAGTGTAAAATTGACATTGACACCGGTCAGCATACCGTCTCTGCCTACATCAGTACAGATTATCGCTTCCACACCAGCATCAGCATAAGCACGTGCAAGATCAGTGGCTTTCATCTCACTCACTTCACCCCACCCTTCAACAGCCACATAACCATCAATAGCATCGATACCGACGACGACTGGGTATTTAGCTGCCATCGCTTTGACGAATTCGGGGTCTTTCACAGCAATAGACCCGAGGATCACTCGGTCTATTCCCATCTCCAGGTAACGTTTGATGGTCGCCTCGTCACGAATACCACCGCCTAGTTCAAGCTTGACACTGCAATTGGCACGGATCTTGACGATCTGGTCATGATTGACCGGTTCTCCTGCAAAAGCACCATTAAGGTCGACGAGATGTACCCATTCGGCTCCCATCGCTTCAAAACTCTTTACAAGTTCCCATGGTTCATCAGAGTAGATCTTAGCACTCTCCATCAAGCCTTTGCTTAAACGTACGGCTTTGCCATCTTTTAGGTCTATCGCGGGAAATATTGTCATTTTCATATCCTATAGTTCAATAAAGTTTTTCAGTATCTGAAGCCCGTTCTTATGGCTCTTTTCTGGGTGAGGTTGAATACCCAATATATTATCGTGTGCGACGGCACTAGTGAAGCTGTAGCCGTATTCTGTCCTTCCAATCGTGTCAGAAGGCTCATCACAGACCGCATGGAATGAGTGGACGAAGTAAAGATAGTGTTCGTCATCAAGTCCGTTGAAAAGAGCATGCTCTTTTGTGAACATACGGTTCCAGCCCATGTGCGGTACCTTGAGAGGATGATCGAACTTTTTAGTATCGAAGGCTTGTACATGCCCTTTGACAAGGCCCAGACCTTTATGCTCTCCAAACTCCTGACTTGATTCGAAGAGAAGCTGCATACCCAGGCAGATACCCAGCATATAGTTCCCGCTCTTCGCATACTTTCGTAAGGCCTCACTCATATCACGCTCATCGAGATGTTCCATCGCATCACCAAAAGCACCTACACCAGGCAAGATCAGCTTCTCATATTTACTGAAGTTAGCCGGGTCACTCTCTACGACTGTCTCCTCACCCAGGAGTCCAAATGCATTTCTGACACTTGCCAGGTTTCCCATGTTGTAATCAACGATCCCTATCATACATACCTTTGCTTACTGACTGGCTCAATCTCCAGCCTTTCTTGTGAATTTTATATAGACAGCCATCCCCAACAGCAGCACCCCTACTCCGCCTATAAGATAGATGGCGTTGAGCAGCTTTGCCGGATCGGTCATAGCGAACTTAAAGACCAGCATCAACGCTTCTATAGAGAGTGCGATGACGATAGAACCTAAAAAGCGGATCATGGTCCTGTGCACATCATTCGCCTTGTTCTGTTCCGCCCGTCCCAGTACCTCTTCTTCTATCAGCGTCTTGGAGAGGTCAAAGATCGCCAGCGCCAGAGTCAAAAGGATCGTCGCCTCAAAAATGGCCTCGATCTCAATATGGCGAAAATCCAGTCCATGTCCCATAAACTCCTGGAGTCCCTTGACAAAAAGGAGCAGTGCCACCGCAGCTAAGACAACAGCAAACAGCGCATAAGTCAATTCAAAGAAACGGCCTGTCCATGTATCTATAGCCATCGGATGTGCGATATGCAGGACCTCTGCCAACGGGATATCAAGACAAGCCACATAGATGACCTCACCATTCTCATCAAAGATCGGCTGTGAAGCCGTTACCGTCAGCTCTTGCGAGATCAACGATGGGTAAGGATCCGTCACTGTACATCGTTTCTCTTTGACTGCCCGGTAGTAGTAGGCCCTATCTGCGTACGATGCACCTGTCGCCTCGTCCTTTTCTCCACCAGGAAGATAGGTCGGTGTGATCTTCACTCCGTTCTTATCGAGCAGATAAGTACCTTCGCACTTGCGAAGCTCTGCGGTGATCTTACGCATCTTTCCCATCACCGCATCAGCTGTGATCTCAGGAAGCCGGTTCGGAAGGTTCTCCGAAAAGATGTGGCAGAAGTAGGCCCGTGCGTTTGTACGAACCTCTGAGAACTGCTGTATCTGACGTATTATCATGCTGTTAGTCCTTAAAGAGGCCTTCCATAAAGTGGAAGCACCAGTATAATTTTTTATGATTATACTGCGAACTCATCGCTTTTATACCAATACCATAGTACTTTTATAAACAACCTGTCTAAAGATGCTTTTCTTATACAAAACAGCTGTTTAGATGTCGCGATTATAGCTAACCCTTTGTCTGACATAGATTAAAAGTGCCTCGCTATAATGTTATTATTAAGATTATAGATGAGGAGAGGCTTTGATCGGATTTTACTTCTACTTGTTCATCGAAAAAGTCCTAATGTTTTTACCACGTAGCTTCCGTAAAGCCTTTTTCATCGGCTTAGCCGATCTTGCATATCTCATCGATAAGAAGCACCGTAAAGTCATCTCACAAAACCTTCATTTTGCACTGGCTAAGAGCTGTTCAACTCAAGAAGAGAAAAAGATCAGCCGTTACTGCTACCGTAATCTACTGATGGCGCTTCTGCAAGTGATGGAGAGTAGGTATCTGAGTAAAAAAGAGCTTGGAGAGATGGTAGAGTTTAAGAACAGGGACATCCTCGAAGATGCCTTACAAAAAGATCGACCCATCATCTTTATCTCCGCGCACTATGGCAACTGGGAACTTGGCGCGACCGCATTAAGTGCGGTGTTCACACCGACCGTCGCCATCTATAAAAGACTTAACAATCCCTATTTTGAGAAATATCTTCTTGATGCCCGTTCACGCTTTGATATGAAGATGGTGGAAAAACGCGGTGCGATCAAACATCTGACACGTGCTGTAAAAAAAAGAACTGCTATCTCCTTGATGATCGACCAGAACACTAATAAACGTGACGGCATCATCGTAAAGTTCTTTGGTAAAGATGCCAGACAGACAGCTGCTCCTGCCTTTCTAGGCAGAAAGTATGATGCACTGATCATTCCTCTGTTTATGACCGATCCTGACGCTAAACGACCTGTCATCACCTTTTATGAGCCTATAGAGGTCGAGAAGACAGATGATGCCGCAGCAGATATCTTAAAAGCGACACAGGCACAGGCTGACCTACTTGAGAAAGTGATAAGAGATAAACCGAAGGGGTGGTTCTGGTGCCACCGTCGATGGAAGACAGAACATCCAGAGATCTATAGATAGACAGAGCCTCACTACCATCAAGTCAAAAAGAGTTGTTCGTTTGGCGTCTTGACCTAATCGTGATGTCTACTTGGACAACTCGTCATAGCGTCTCTGTAACTGCATATAAAGTTCTCTGGGCTTAAGCTCATCGCCACTCTCTTCCCAGATACGTTTCATGACAATATTGTCCTCTATGCCATCATACACTTTTATGTATGTACCCTCTTTATAACCATTGTCCTGTCTAAACTGGTTTAAGATGTTCTTGCCAACATAAAGACGATAGAGTGAGGTAAGGTTCAGACCAGACATCCGCACAAGCTCAAAGAAGTTTCGCATCACCGGTTCAAGATGAAATGGTCCATGTTTAAGAGAGTCAAACATCAACTCCTCTACTTTTGTCATCACCACTTCTGGTTCAGCGAAAGATGCCTCGTCGGTAGCAAGTGCCCGGTAACTCGGCATCTGAGAGATCGTCAATGAGAGTTCATCGATGGAGCCACGAAAGTTCACAGTAGCATCCCGTAAGGCTTCACTCATGACAAAGTGCCAGACATCGACGACTTCGATCTTCATGTTATCCCAGTCTGGCTCATTACTTATACTTTTCCAGTGTTTCCAGGCAAAGGAATCGATCATCTCTGCACATTCCATATAAATACAGCGCTTCCAGTCGATGGACTTTCCGTTCTTGGTAACGCCCTTTTCCCAATCTTCACCATTTGTCGAATCATTTAGCTGCTGCTGCAACTGCAGCATCTGAAGTACTTTGTCCATTCTAAACCCTACTCTTGTTTTGATAACGCCATTTTACTGTAAAAACATCACTGAGAGCTAACGACACCAGTGATCTGATAAAGATGTCCCAGCCAAGCATTGGATACTATCGATACGATACTATAAAAAGTATCTTACTATAGCATATAAAGAGCAAAGTCTTTCAAAAGCTCTGACTATGTAAAATCACATATGCAAAGAATCAACTGCCACCGATGTACTTACTATTTTGTCACCTGGGAGAAAAACAAGCCTCATGGCTGTAAAGCCTACGGTTTTAAATCCCAGTATATTCCATCCATCGTCGTCAAGCAGAGCAGCGGATCAGAGTGCACATTTTTCACTCTGAAGCCACGTCCCTCGACCAGTTAAGTTTTTTACCGAAGCCAAGGCGGTTATCGGTCAGTTTCATCGTCTGGGGAGTGATCACCCAAAGTGTCGGAGCCATGACTCTCGCATAAGGGAAGGCCTCGAAATAGTACTTTCCCAGACTCTTGTCAGCTTCACGCATCGTACCCTTGAACTGTAAGCCCTCTATCTTTCCTACAGCTTTCGTCTCAAGTACGATGCTACCAGCTATATTAGGATTTATCAGGATATTTTGCATATGTTCCGTCTTGGGATCGGAAGCTACGATAAAAAGCTGTTCTTCTCGAAGATAAGTGTAAAAGAGATTACATGATTGCGGGATATTGTCTCGTGATGTCGCCAGTGTCATGACATGATGAGCTGAGATAAAAAGTCCTATCTTAGAAAGTACATCAGCCATCAAGCAGACTCATAAGTCATTTTCTCTTTTTGCCGACCGACTTTTTAAGACGACCTTGTTTAAGGCTCTTCTTTTTAGGTCTGGATCTTTTAACGCATTTTTTGACCACCTTCTTTATGGCCGCTTTCATATCCTTCTTTCTGAGACTCTTTTTTAGCATTCTCTTGGCTACAAGCTTCTTTTTTTGGTTCTTCTTGAGAGCAGATCTTTTTACTTTCTTGATGACACTTCTCTTCTTGCCTTTCTTAGCTATCGCTGCTGCTTTCAACTTTTTCTTTACTGTTGTTATTTTTTTCACCAAGGGCTTTTTCTTGACTGCTTTAGTATCTTTGACTTTTTTCTTTACAGGGTCCTTCTTGCCAGTCTCAGTAGGTGCTGCCCTCGCTTGTTCATCATCGACCAGGATCACCCACTTGTTCTTCTCTTTGACAGCAGCGAGTGTTCCCGCTTTTATCATCTTGTAGACTACGTTCCTGCTATCCCCACTGACAGCTATATAGTCCGTTACACTCATCTTGCTCATTCGATCTCCTTTAAAGGTTCTGTATGACAATCGAGTATCGTCTTATCCGGATTGGCTATGTACTCATAACCGTTGTAAAAAGTATAACCTCCGTAGATTATGACTGCGATAGAAGCCAACTTGATCATCATACCTCTTAGACTGCTCTGCTTAAAGAGCCCGACAAAGAAGCCCAGACTGAAAAGTGCCGGGATCGTCGCCAGTCCAAAGACCAGCATCACGACACCACCCCAGAGTGGACTTGCCGTACTCGCTGCCGTGATGGCAAAGAAGTAGACAAAACCACATGGCAGCAGTCCATTCAATAGACCCAGCAAATAAAAGCTCAACAGTGTCTGGTTACTTATAAGGGTCTTGAAGCTCCGTCTGTACCATCCGCTCGTAGAGATGGTGTGCTCCACAAGTGTCAGAAACTTTACCTTACCCAGAAGTGAGAGACCCGTCAATATCATCACCACACCCGCAATGATCAACAGCGTACCGTTCGCATTGTTGCTAAAGGTCGCGACACCACCAAGATAACCGAACATCACACCCAATGTCACATAGGTCGTGATCCGACCAGCTGAGTACAAGAGGTGCGAAAGTGCCTGTTTACTCCGCTCCCATCCCCTATCTACTTTCGTACTAGAATAGGCGATGACGATGCCGCCGCACATGCCCACACAGTGGCCGAAAGAGCCAAGAAAAGCGATAGTCATGATAGAGAGTATATCAATGGTCTCCAAGAAGCTCTTTCCTTATGTAGGGATCGGTCATGTTCTCACCACGCAGCATCTTCAAGCGCATCGTCGCAAAATCTATATAACTCTCTTTTTTCTCGGTATAAGCACCAAAACCATAAAACATCGGCGTACTATCACTTAGCGCGTACCAGGCACTTCGTGCATCGATATACTCTTTTTTGTCTTTGGCATAGACCCAGATCTTTGCCTTGTCTATAAATGGTTTGTTCTCTATCCAGGTCGCCATGCAGCCGACATCATCAAAGAACCATGTCTTACCATCAGGAGCGACCACTTGGCAGCTATCTTCGATCTTCTCGATGGGCATACCACACTGTGTGTCCTGGTAGTGTCCAAACTTTATCTCGATGGGAACTTTTTGTAGATTACCCTCATAGACAGTCAGCATCTGCTGCTCTTTTGCACGACTTAAAAAGACGAAGACGATCACCCCTATCAAGGCAAATATGACTAAGACCGGTATCAGCTTTTTCACAAGAACACTCCATTTCTTATATAGAACACCACTACATACAAACTACACAATAATACAAAGATCGTATTAAACCAAACACTGTATCGGTAGGTGAAATGCACCTCTTTTTGCATGATAGTCTTCAAGACAGCTCCGGCAGTACCAAAAAAAGTTCCCAGAAAAAGTGTTCCCCAAATAAGATAACCCACATAGAAATACTCCTTTTGTAACATACAAAAAGGGCATTTATGGGTTGGAAGCTCATAGACATAGGTCCCGAAGAAGTAGACGACCGCATAGTATGAGACATACAGAAAAAGTACGTTACTTAGCAGACTAATTAAAGCGTATCTGTACAATGCGGTGATCACTGCCAGTCCATAGAGTAGATAGAAGAGTACTAAAAGACGCGTCACATCAAGATCAAAAGGGAGTTCACTGCCTCCTACCGCACCATAGATAGTCGAGCAGCATGCAACAGGGCTAAGTATCGATATATTTGCCAGATAGAGCACATCCAGGATCGATTCGATGACGACAAAAAGAAAGATGATGGTAAAGAACCAAAACTTTGCTTTAAAATAGGGGTACTCCTTCGCACGTAGGTCCTCATCATTGAGTATCAGCCAGACCCCAGTCAGGAACAAGATCACCACTTTGAGGCTCATCAATAGCGGACCATACTCATTAGCAGTGATCACCCCAGCACCACACATAGCACCAGGTACGATAGCCGAGAGCTTGTCGATAGTAAAGCTGAAAAAAGGGAGCTGTAGGACCTTAAAGCCCAAGGTGAACAAGATGATAAGTACGACCAGATAGGCACGTTTCTCCAGCTTATACTGCAAAGAGGATGTCGAACCAAAGTCCCATCGCCGTAATATGCCAAGAGTATTGACAAAAGCGATGGACATCAAAAGTAGCAGTACCGCCTCGATAAAAAGAAATACTACCACTTCATTAGAGAGGAATATCATCAGCCTACTATCTTCCCGTTCTCGATGTTCACCATCGCGTCAGTGATATCAAGCTGCTCAAAAAGCGGATCATGTGTTGCCACCAATATGGTCTTACCAAGAGCTTTCAAGGTCTTTAAAGTCTCTATGAACTTGAGAGCATTATCACGGTCGAGATTGGCTGTTGGTTCATCACAAAGAATGATCTTCGGTTCGTTTACCAATGCCCGGGCAATAGCACATCGCTGTTTCTCTCCACCAGAGAGGTCCTTCACGCGTTGAGTCCGTTTATGAGAGATATGGGCCAGCTCCATCGCGATCGCTGCTTTTTTGTCGATCTCTTTTTGTGAAAGACCCGTATGCACCAGAGGCAGAGCGACATTGTCATGGACATCGAGTTCATCAAAAAGATCGAACGACTGAAAGATAAAGCCTATGGTCGTAGCTCTAAACATCGAGGAGTGTAGATCTGGTAATTTGGCGATGTTTTGACCATCGACCTCCACGCTGCCACTCGTAGGCTTACTTAATGCACCGATAATAGCCAGAAGCGTTGACTTTCCGCTGCCACTGACACCTTTAAGGATAATAAGCTCACCTGCTTTGACACTCAACTCTATATCACTCAGCGCGTAAAAAGCGTTATCTGCTTTCTCATTGTATACCTTGTTCAACTCTTTGACTTTGATGATGTTTTGACTCATTTCATCGCCTCCACAGGGTCGACGACTGCGATCTTCCAGACCGGGACAAGGACTGCTGCTATGAATGGCACTATAAAAAAGAGAAACAACATACTAAACATACCAAGGTCGATACTTCTTCCCAGCTGCAGATCACCAGGAAGGTTTCCATGACCGAAAAAGAGCGCGCCCAGCAGTGGTGCATCGAAGAAGAAGACATAGATATAGGCGATGAGCAGACCCAGTCCAAAAGCGAACAGTGCCACAAAAAGACTCTCCATCACTTTGAGCTTGATGACATCTTTGATACTCCAGCCGACAGCGCGCAGTATCCCTATCTCTCTTCTGTCTGTACTACTGATCATCGAATAACGCTGATAGAGAATAAGTACGAACGTCACAAGGACTATTATATAGAGCAATAAGAAAAGCCCACCTTTATAGTTAAAGAGATTTTTGTATGCTTTTGCGATCTCATCTCTCTGGATCACCCGAATATCGTAGTGCTGCAAGATCAGTTTGACCATCACATTATCGCGTTCGAGTTCATTTGGCACGGTAAGGATGATATCGGTAGACATCTCCTCATCGATACCCAATATCCTCTTCGCCAGATCGATCTCCATGATGACCATATCATTACTGACAATATTGCTCTCAGGAGGAAAGCTATCAAAGATGGCAACTCTCTCCCGGCCTCCATGAGGCGGTCGAAAGTCATAATGTTCTAAGTAGCGGTACTGCTCTAAAAAAGTCTTGACCCCACTTCCAATGATCATACTGTCCTGGCTCAGGAACGCTTTGACATCAAGACCTTTGAGCAGTCTTTCCAGAGCTTCTGTCGCCTGAGTGTCAAAGGGGTCGATACCGACAATAGTGAAGTAGTAACCGTTAGGCTCGTAGAAGTAACGACCGAAGACTCTAGGCAGAGCACTCTTCACACCACGGATCTCACCAAAACCATCAGCCCACTCCATAGGAGTATCTACCGCTTTTCCTGAACGTATCTTCTGCACGATAAGGTCCGGTTGCGCTGAGAGTGTCGACGTTATCTCTTTTTGCAGCGCATTTGAGAGCAGCATGACAGAACTAAACAGTGTCACGATAAGCGTCGAGATGATAAAGATAGCACTGTGTTTGACACGATGCCGATAGATCAGAAGGAAAAGAAAGTTGACAAAAGCGTTATTGGGCATAGACAAAGTCCATATAGTTGATAGTAGGCATATCAGGATAGAGTGTGCTTGAGAAGTCTTGGTAAGCACGTATTCTCGGTTCGAAATAGTGTACTGAGAGTGCAGGACCCGGGATTTTAGTGACTGCTGAGAAGTCTGCTACATCGGTACTATATCTATATGACAAGGCATCGACCACTATGGTGATGATGCCAAGACCTAGTAGAAGAGATGCTATGATAAAAGATCTGCTTGATCTGGATATAGCCGTACCTTTCTCTACTTGTCCAAGCTCTTGACAAGCTCGGTAGTGATCGCGTCAAAGGTAAGTACTTCTTTACCTGCGTGATCAGCTTTGAACGCCATGGCATCTTTCTCACTCTTAAATGGGACCAGTTCATTACCCATCGGACCATAGACATTTGAACCTACGACATACCAGGCTGCTTTTGCATCAATAGCGTCCAGTGTATAGTAGTCAGAGACATAAAGCCTTGTTATCATCGCCTGTGTAGCTTCCTTATGGTAAGAACCTGGTGAGAAATAGAACTTCATCATATCTTTCGCACCGTCAAAATAATGGGTATATCCATCAATATTGACCTGAGCAGTCCATTTTGGATATTTGTGTACGAACATACCACAGACCGGGCACTTTGCGCCTTCTGGTGCTTTGATCGATTTAGCGACTGCTTTCACTCCTGCATCTTTTTGTGCCAGATAGATCGCGATAGCCTGATACTGCTTATCTTTGAGTGTCCCACAAATACCGCTATCAGCGACGTAGGTCTTAGCTTCTGCGATGGATGCAAAAGCAGGTAGGTCATCCTGCTTACACATCTTTGTATACATCATCTTCCCTTTTCCAGCTGCCATGCCTCTTTTCTTGTTGATCATGACATTGTCCGGGGCGATATCATCCGCTGCCAGCTGGACCGCTTCAGCAAAGCCCATCACCTTGCCGCCGTTTGCTTTGGCAAAAGTCTCTGCCTCAGGCTTTGTAGCAAATGCATATTTACTGTTCATCGTCATCGTACCAGGCTTGCTGCTGCCTACGACATAAAAAGCAGTAAATGCCGGGATGAACTTTAGGGTGTTGGTATCAACGACTTTTGTATCAGGCGTGATCTCATCATTGGCTTCAGCCAGACAGTGGATCGAACAGTATTGATGTGTAGAACCGTCTTTTTGTGCCATAGCATGAGAGGTCTTATAGAACTTCTGCAGGTTCATCCCACAATTAGGACAGTAAAGCTTCCCCTTACCACTTTGCAGTAACTCGGCTTTCTCCTGTGTCACACTTTGGAACATCTCTGCTTCTGCAAGCCCTGTCAACATCACTATCATCACCACTATGTTCAAAATTCGCTTCATACTCACTCCTGATATTTATAGATCATGCTACTCATGATCCGATTCGCATTATACATACCGATGTGTTACTTTTGTGTTAAGTAACGACTTGCGTCGGTAAGGTATCACAGACAGCACGTTCAAATAGATCAGCTTCAAGCTCACTACTACGAATAGCATCGAAACCTTCATAGACGGATTTACTCTCTTTATCTTCCAACGTCCCTATTGCCCATTCAAGAGCATGTGACATCTTTTCGGTGATTCTGTAACTGTTGATCTTTTGTACCTCAAGACCGTTGAGTTCGAGTATGCAGAGGTTCAATCTATCTGTATTTGGCGTCTTGTTATAGATAGGCAACATCACCTGAAAATGACGATAACGCAGTGCCAAAAGAGGCACTCCGCTGCGTACACCAAAAGCGATGGTAAGATCGCTGTTAAAAAACTCAAGCAGCCAAAATGGCATCTGGTCTTGGATAAGGTAGATGTCTATCTCTCCCGATCCGTTCACCCAGCCAAAACAACCCTCGAACTTTCTTGGCTGTAAAGCAAGGAACTCCCTCTCATCGACACCAGCACCAACCTGTAAAGACTCTATACTTAACACATCCATCCCTTTATCTCAAGCTCATCATTAAGATGTTCGAGTATATCATTGTCATCTAAAAAAGAAATCTTACACTAAAGCACATTTATCTTAATACCACATAGATGATATACCCTACGATCTTGCGATAAAAGCACCTCGACTACTATTCTCATTCGCAGCTTATCTAGACACAAAAGAAACTATAATATAACTTAATTAAATAAATATAAACATTGTGCTAAAATAGTCATATGAAAATGATTCTGACCAGTTTTATATATCTTTTTATCTTCATCGTATCATCGTCACTTGCCAGTGAACCGATCACGCCTCTGCCCAAGGTATTGACAGATATCGACTGGGAAAAAGCGAGGCTGGGTAAGATACTTTTTTTTGATCCAATACTCTCTTCTGATCGTAGTGTCTCCTGTGCAAGTTGTCACGATATCCTAAATGCTGGAGGAGCTGATAAACGAGTCGTATCACTTGGCATAGCAGATATGCAAGGTAACATCCAGTCACCTACTGTACTCAACTCCCGATACAACTTCAAACAGTTCTGGAACGGTCGTGTTGACACACTACTTGAACAGGCAAGCGGGCCCATCCATAATCCTGTAGAGATGGCACTCAATGCATCTACCGTCGAAAAACGGCTCAACAGCAATCGGGAGTATCAAAAACGTTTTTATGCACTAGGCCATGAACAGCGCATCACCTTTGCGATGGTGCTCGCTGCGATCGTTGAGTTTGAGAAAGCACTTGTCACACCCAACAGCCCCTTTGATCAGTACCTGCGAGGAGAAAGACGTTTGGATGATACAACGATGAGAGGATACCAACACTTTAAAAAACTCGGCTGTATCACCTGCCATAACGGCAAGAACGTAGGAGGAAACTCTTTTCAAAAAATGGGCCTGATCACCCCTTATGAGCATGATGAAGGATTTCCAGACCTTTTCGCTACGACAAAGAGAGAGCTTCATAAGAACGTCTTCAAAGTACCTACTTTACGAAATATCGAACTGACTGCACCCTATTTTCATGATGGTTCATCGGATACACTCAAAGATGCGATAGAGACGATGAGTCATCACAACCTAGGCTACTCTCATACTGATGAAGAGGTAGAGACGATCACTGCCTTTTTGCGATCGCTGACAGGTGAGACACCTGCTATCATGAAGGAGTAAGGATGCGCCGTGACCTCTATATCCTTCCGGCAATGATCATCGGCACCATGGCGATACTGATGTTAGTGAACTACTATCATCTTGAAAAAGAGTTTAGACAAGAGTATAAGGAGATGACTGCATCCTTCTCAGCTCTACAACAAGGCCAGGAACGCGTCACTTATGGTGTCTTGCAAAGTGCTCTCTTTGCCTACTATGATCAAGATACAATAGCTACAGATCGTAGCGCTTTAAAGAGCCAAGTGATCTTGCTGCAAAAAAACAGTATCTTCGATAACGAGCTCTACACTCCCCTGAAAAAGACACTGGATTCTCTAGAGAAAAAGGTCGATGGCTACATCGTACTCGTGGAGGATTACCTCATCATCAATGCCGGGATCAAGAACTCCTACGTCTTTATCTCCACCTATGAGAGTAAGGCCCATGAGGTCTTTCCCTTAGACTCTCAAGAGGTCCAGACCATCCACACTATGGTCGATGGGATCATGCAGGCGAAAAGGATGCTTGACAATAGCTATATGCAGGACTTCTCTAAGAGTATTGAGCTCCTTAGAGCTGGCCAGTATACGCAGCAACAGCAAGAGTTCATCAAGATGTTCATCACCCATGCAGACTTTATGAACAGTAATTATCAAGATTATATAGATACCTTCTCAACGATCATAGAGAGTGATCTGCGTATACATCTGAAATCTATAAAAGAGGAGTTCTTGCGACTCTCTCAAAAAGACCTTATCTTTATCAACCGATTGGCCCTACTGCTTTTTATCATCATATTTCTGGCTCTTGCAACCATAATCGCACTTTTGTTCAATGTCCAAAAAGAGAATCGGAACCTGCTCTTGACAAAGAAACAGCTTCGGTATGCGCTACGCCATGATTCACTGACTGGCCTATATAATCGAAACTGCTATGAAGAGGACCTCATCACGCTTCGACGACCATCTATTCTACTGCTCAACATCGGTGGTTTCAAACTGATCAATGACTTTTACGGCTCGCAAAGAGGGGATGATATCTTAAGAAGAGTCGCAGCCTTACTCCATGACTACATGCAGGAACGGGCTACGAAGTGTTATCGTATCGGAGGTGATGAGTTCGCCATCTTGTTTGACAATACACCAAAGAGCGAGATAGAGCAAGTCGCTAATGATCTGGATCCTCTTATTACCAACACCTCCTATGAGATGCATGATCTTGAGCTCACCATCGATATCAATATGGCGACCAGTGAGACACTCCCACTGCTAGAGACCGCCGATATGGCACTCAAGCAACTAAAGAGTCAGCCTACCGGACATCTTATCGACTATACGCCGACATTCAATGTCGAGCAGCAGATCCAACAAAACATCGAGATGACCCAGATCATAAGGGATGCCTTAAAGCATGACCGTGTCTACCCTTACTATCAGCCTATCATCGACCTTGAGACACGAGAGATAGTGAAATATGAAGCCCTGGTACGACTGGAACTCGAAGATGGTAATATCCTCACACCTTACCATTTCCTCTCCATCGCACAACAGACAGCCCTCTACCGTGAGATATCCCGTACCGTGATCAATAAAAGTCTTCACTACTTTGCTGACAAGCCTTTCCGTTTTGCCATAAACCTGAGTATGCGTGATCTTGAGGATGATGATATCATCAACACCCTTCTTGGACAGCTTTCTGTCATACCCGAAGTCGCGGCACGTATGGATATAGAACTACTGGAGAGTCATGACCTCTCTGACATCGTCAAAGTAAAGGAGTTCATCGCAAAGATAAGAAGTTTTGGTTGCAAGATCTCCATAGATGACTTTGGAAGCGGTTATGCCAATTTTTCTTATCTTGCCGAGCTTGATGTAGACACTGTCAAGATCGATGGTTCATTGATCAAAGAGATCACGACAAACAAGCAGCATCTTGAGACTGTCAAGGCGATCATGAAACTGGTAAACTCACTGGGCATCGAAAGTGTCGCAGAGTTCGTCCAGGATGAGGACAGTGCACAACTGCTCCAATCACTTGGTGTCACCTGTGCACAGGGCTTCTATTTCGGCAAGCCCGATGCGACTGTTGTCGAACTATAGACTATCCAGACTCTTTCCATCTTCTATTACGACTACCTGGTCTCGTCCTCTGGCCTTGGCCATATAGAGTGCTGCATCTGCACGTGAGAGTGCGGTCATGATATCTGGTTCGTCTTTAGATGTCTGCGAGACACCGACACTGATCGTCAACATAACTTCCACCGACGCATCCTTATAAGGGTTCTTTATGACGACATCGCGTATCTTATCAGCGATCTGTCTAGCCTCTTCAAGCGTACTATCAGGCAGTATGACAGCAAATTCCTCTCCGCCGATCCGTCCTATCATATCACTTTTTCTAAGTATCTTCACGATGTGACTCACTACATGCTTAAGTACCTCATCACCTACTTGATGTCCATGGGTATCGTTCACATTCTTAAAAAAATCGATATCAAAGATCATCAAGACCATATCCTGCCGTTTTCTGTGCGCATACTGTAGATAACGGTCCCCCATCTCAAAGAAAAAACGACGGTTTGCTATCCCTGTCAAGACATCAGTAGTCGCCTGCTCCAACAACTTAGCATTAGTGACCTCAAGCTCTTCAGTACGCGTCTTCACTCTCTGCTCTAAGATGTCATTAAGCTTGCTCATCTCACTCATTTTTTCAGCCATCTTCTGCTTGAAGACGATATTTGCTTCCGTTATCACTTTCATCAAACGTAGTGGTGTTCGGGAGAAGAGATAGGCTAAAGGAAAAGCCAGTAATAATAGTGCGATTATGACATACAGAAGTGGCCTGGCCTGTACGTCTATCTGTGTCTGAAGTGCATAGAGTCTGGGTTCGACGATCAACTTCAACCCTTCCCCATTATAAAAATGGGTGATATCTGCCGCATAAAGGTCCTCGACCTTACAGACAGGGTTGTTTAAGATGCAATCACCGCTTTTTAAAAAACTCTGTTCGACCAGAAAACCACTCTCTAGATACTTACTCCAGCTTTTGGATGATTCCGGATGTGATAGAAAATAGCCGTTCTTATCAATAAGATAGAGATCGTATAGGGTCGATGCCGTCAACTTGTCTAAAAACTCCTCCATAAAGACATTGATTATCAACACCCCCTTCACGACATCTTCGGACATGACCTTCTTCCCGATCCGCAACACAGGCCTTATCGGTCGTTCGATCTCATCATGTTCCATATTGAGATCTATATCAGAATACCAGATGACCTCATCTTCAAGTCCCATGATCTCAGTAAAATAGTAACGGTTTGATTTATTCTGCAGGTTCTCTTGCATAATAAGCATAGGCCCGCTTTTAGCACTTTGACGATCGACCCGAAGCTTTTCAAGACCCGTCACATCAAGGTACCTTATCTGCATCAACCTGCTCGAAGAGCCCATCAAAGTCAAAAAAAGATCATTGATATGACTTTGATCCGTACAGTTATCATCCAGATACCGGGTAAAAAGTTCAGAAGCCTCAATAGAGAGCAGCATCGATCCCAGATCAGAGACATGATGTCCTAACATCCCATTTCGTTCCGTAAAGATCTCTATCGCGTTGTCTATACTGTTGGCTTTGATACTAAACTCTTCCATCTTATAGGTGAGGACAAAAGCAGTACTGCCAATAAGGGCACCGAACCCGATGAAGGCCAGTAAGAGTCGTATCTTAAACGTCAACATACTAGTCATTATATAGAAAGCAGATAAAAAAACGTCTAAAAGGTCACATATCGACATACTCGGTAGATAAATATCTCTTATATACTCGTTGAACATCTTAGATCTTGCTATGATATCGTCATCACTCCTAAGGAGAGGGAATGAACTCCCCATACAGCTTTTCAACGCGACTATTCCTTCTCTTTATCGCGATCTTGCTGTTGATCTATTTTGCGAGAATATTCAGCCTGCCTGAGAGCTGGGGCGACTATGGCTACTATCGCGGCGACTATATAGATGAAGAAGCATCCAAAGCCATGGTCTATGGAGGTAATGACACCTGCCAGTCATGTCATGAAGAGGTCTATACCATCAAAAAGGAAGGTGCACATAAGAAGCTCTCCTGTGAACTGTGTCATGGACCGGTCGGTGAACATGTCGAGGGTAAGAGATACATCGGCGAACTATCCGTCGAGCGAGGTACCAAGCAGACTAAGATGTGTCTGAGATGCCATCAAGAAGTGACTGGTAGACCAGAGACTTTTCCCATGGTCGATGCCAAGCAGCATCTTGAAGATGAGAAGGTCGACGCCTCAAACGCTTGCGGCAGTTGCCATACCGTCCATGAACCACTTGAGACCATGAGATATGTCAAACGACTGCGTACACTACGAGAGGGACTTGATGACGACGATGAATGACTTTATGAGGAAGCTAATAGTAAGTGATGATACCATAGCTCCAAAAGAGCCTCAGTATCGCCACATAGAGCAGGAGATGATCGACCGTGACCGTCGTGGTTTCATCGACAAGATCATGAGTGGTGCATTAGGCGGTTCACTGATGCTTGTCGTCCCTATGCATTCCGAACTCTTTGGGGAGCTCTTAAGTGAAGAGCCGACGATCTCACTTGATGAGAGTAAAAAGAAGCAGTACTGTTTTATCGTCGATGTCACCGGCTGCATCGGCTGTGGAGCCTGCTGTGTAGCTGACCGAAAAGAGAACAATGTCCCTGAGGGACAGTATCGGACCTGGGTCGAGCGATATGTCATCGATATGCTTGGCGAGGTCTATGTCGACTCTCCCAATGGCGGAGAGGATGGCTACAGCGAATCTCGTGATGACATCACCAATGAGATAAAAGACTCCTATTTCGTACCTAAACTATGCAATATGTGTGATGAACCCTCCTGTGTACAGGTCTGTCCAGTCGGTGCGACGTTCAAATCACCTGATGGCTTCGTACTCGTCGACAACACCCACTGTGTTGCCTGTAGCTACTGTGTCCAGGCCTGTCCCTACGGAGTACGTTTCATCAACGAACAGACCAAGACGGCTGATAAATGTACCTGGTGTTATCATCGTGTCCGTAAAGGAAAAGAACCTGCCTGTGTCGCCGCATGCCCGACAGGTGCCAGAAAGTTCGGAGACCTCAATGACCCTGAAAGCGAAGTCGCGAAGATCTATCACTCCAAGGCCCTGCTCAGTGTCCTAAAAAAAGAGCAGGGAAATGACCCTCGACTCTATTATATAGGTGCAGGTCAAGAGGTCATATGATGGATGCACAGGTACTCAATTATGTCTTCCCCAACGACATGCATCCACACTGGACTTTGATGATCGTGTTATATACCTACCTGACAGGATTAGTCGAGGGGGCATTTATCGTCTCGGCACTCAGTTATGTCTTTGGCTTCAAGTCACTGCAACCTATCGCAAGGTTCTCACTAGTACTTGCATTCTCCTGGCTGGTAGTCGTGACCGTTCCTCTTATCATCCATTTGGGTCAACCCACACGCGCACCATGGATGCTACTCACTCCTAACTATGACGGCCCATCGATGATGGCCGGATTTGGCTATATCTATCTTATCTACACCCTCGTCATCCTGTTTCAGATCCTTTTCGTCTACCGTTATGAGATGGTCTTGTTCAAAGCGACCAGCAGTGGTATCAAACATCATATCTACTCTATACTCACACTTGGGACAAACGATAGAAGCAAAGAGGGACGCCAGATCGATACCAAAGTCATCTGGCTTTTTGGGGCGCTGGGTATCCCTACTGCCAGTCTACTACATGGTTATGTCGGCTTCATCTTTGGTGGTGTCAAAGCAGTGGAGTGGTGGTTTACACCACTTATGCCTATCGTCTTCTCCTTCTCCGCTGCCGTCTCAGGGATCGCAGGTGTCATCGTGACCTATATAATGATAAAACTATTTACAAAAAGAGTCTATGAGATCAAGACAGAGACGCTCAAGACACTCATCAAACTGCTCTGGACCTTCTTCATCTTCGCTTTTTTCTTCGAGATGCTGGAGCTTGGTGTCCATGCCTACAGTGTGACAGAGAACTGGCATCATGTCAAAGCCGCACTTGAGGGTCCGATGCAGTGGTCGTTTTGGACAATGCAGATCAAGGTACTCTCGATCATCCCCTTCTTTATCCTGATGTGGCTCTCTTTACGTACAATAGGAAGGATCGCACTGATGTTCTGGGGAGTAGTCGTATCCATCATGCTTTTGATGCAGGTCTTCTTTATGCGCTGGAATGTCGTCGTCGGTGGACAGATCATGGGCAAGAGTGGTCGAGGCTTCACAGAGTACTTTCCTGAGTGGTTCGACAAAGAGGGTATCCTGGTAGCTGGTCTTATTTTGATCGCACCAATAGTCATATTATGGCTGCTTAGTAAGATATTCCCATTTTGGGAGAGCACAACAGAGGGGGAGAGATGAGACTATACAGACCATTATTAGTCCTACTTACTATACTACTAGTAAGTGCACTGCACGCGACGACAAAAGAGTCGACCAAAGTACGCACGGATGATATACAGGAAAAGAACGAGAAGTGTATCACCTGTCATATGAAACAGAACCGTTCTTTGACAAAACACTGGGAAGACTCTGCACATGAAGGTGAGGATGTCGGCTGCTACACCTGTCATGCAGCTGAGGAGAGTGAACCACTGAGTTTCATGCACGAGAAACTGCGTATCAAGACCGTACTCTCACCCAATGACTGTAAGGCCTGTCATGAGCAGGAGGTCAAAGAGATGACTAACTCCAAACACGCACATGCCGGTGAGCTCATGGCATCGGTCGACAGCATGCTCGCTGAACTCGTCGCCTCTTTTCCCGAGACAAAAGCTGCTGCTGTCAATGGCTGCTTACAGTGTCACGGTTCTATTGTGAAAGCGGAGCGTGATAGCAAAGGTGCCTTGGTCTTAACGGACAAGGGTGCACCCGTCATGGACTGGAAAAGCTGGCCAAATAGCGGGATCGGCCGTATCAATCCCGATGGGATAGCCGGTAACTGTAATGCCTGCCATAGCCGACATGACTTCTCTGCCAGCCGAGCCAGACAACCGGAGAACTGCGGGAAATGTCATACCGGGCCTGATCATCCGCAAAAAGAGATCTATGAGACATCCAAACATGGCATCGCCTACTATAGTTCGAAAAAAGGCAAAGGCAGCGGTGGTATGAACATCGATAAAAAGGGCCATTGGATCCTCGGAAAAGACTACAGCGCCGCACCTACCTGTGCGACCTGTCATATGGGTGCCTATAAAAAATCAAGCGGTGCTGTCACACGAGGCACACACGATGTCGGTGACCGTCTCTCATGGACGCTACGCCCTGCTCTCTCTGTCAAACTAAACCGTGTCACCTTTGAAGATGGTAGCTCGACTGACGTCCATGGCGAGAAGGCACCAGATGTGAACTCTACGTATATACACGAGACCTATGTACGTGAGGGTGATACACTCAAAAGCGTCAAGGCAGAGAAGAAGATCATCAAAGTCACCTCCTGGGAAGATCGTCGAGATAAGATGAAAGGCGTCTGCATAAGTTGTCACAGTCAGTCCTGGGTAACTAACTTTTATAAGCAATACGACTCCCAAGTAGTCACTTATAATGAAGAGTTCGCAAGACCGGGGCTTACTATTGTCCAGGCACTTAAAGAGGACAAGTTATGGGACACTCCCCTCTCAGAGCCTCATGACCTCGGTTATATCTGGTTTGAGATCTGGCACCACGAAGGACGAACGGCACGAATGGGTGCGGCGATGCAGTCACCAGATCATGCCTACTGGAAAGGTATGTATAAAGTCTCACGTGACTTTTATGGCAAGTTCCTGCCAAAAGTGATGGAGCTGGCCAAAGAGGCGGGTAAAGAAGCGAAGTACGAAAGACTCATCACTGAATCCATCGGCAAGCCTGCAGAGTCGTGGTACAAACGCAGTAGTGACACTATTCACGAGAAGAAGTGATCACTATGCGTTTAAAGCTCTTCTTTGTCCTTGTACTCTTACCTATGGCACTCTTTGGAAGAGCTGAGCTTTTTGAGGTCGTTGAGAGGGTCGGAGTCGGTATGCAAGATTATACTCTGGGCGCTCTCTTGACTAGCAAGCAAAAAGCTATTGCAAAGATGAACCCGGAGAAAGCCAATGTAGCCGGGACTTACAAGTTCCAAGACAAAAGCCTCCATATAGTCGCAGACATAGAGAGTGACAAAGTCGTGCTTATCTATAAGATGTATGATGGGGTCGATCTGGCAACGATGCAGAAGATAGTCAGTGATGCGATCAGAGAGTTTGAACAGCCGACGATAGTCTCACATGATACTATCATCTACTGGCTTTACCAGGAAGACGCTCACAAGATGACTCCAGACGAGTTTGAGAGGTGGCGCAACAGAATAGATGAGAGTGATGACGTACTATCAGTAAAGAGCTCTCTGGTCGATGTCCTGAAGTCCGGACTACCCAAGAGCCGTAAAGGCCCACTTAAGAGACTTGTCACAGTAAAGCTCCAAAGTGACCGATCTTTTTCCGCCCAAGAGCCCTATGTAGATGCTTCTGTCTATCTTATTATCAGTTCAGAGAGACTTATACGTAAACACTACCAAGTACAATAGATGGCACACCACTAATAGACTCCCTGTTCAGACATAATGAGCTACATCCATGATACAAACACTATTTCTCATATCTCCATAAGTGCTGATAAGTGTGTAAAAATAGCAAATTTGTAATTTTTTTATCAATAATTATATCATACATATATCTAATATTTGTTATACATTTAGTTTATATCATCAAAAAAAACCAAGTTATCACATTTATAAGATAAACAAAACCATGCTTAAAGCACCTGAAATAGGGGTTTTTTGAGAAAAAAAAGTAACAAGCCAAGTCAGATATCTATGAGGAATGTTATTAAAAGTTTTTAATAGTATTTGGACAGAATCGATGTATAAGTAAATATGATTAGTAATAAAAGTAGAGCGCTTTAATTAAATAATTAAATGAAAAATTTTAATATCGATTAAAGATTAGAATTTGTAATATTCGTTCAATCCTGAGGGGAAATCAAATATTCAAAGGCTAGACATATGGAAATGAATCGTAGAGACGCACTTAAATTCGGCGCAGTTGGTGCAGCGACGGTCGCAGCAGCGACAATGACTGGTTGTTCGACAAAAGCTGGCGAGATGGCTTCATCAGCGACTTCATCAGCAGCATCAGCTGTCGGTCTCGGAGCAGACCTGATAGGTAAACACAAAGTCGTGATCATCGGTGGTGGTATCGGTGGTATGACAGTTGCAAACAACCTTAAGAAAAAAGACAAAGACATGGACATCCTTGTCATCGAGAAAAACGATACGTTCATGTCTTGCCCAGTATCAAACACATACATCGGTAAACTCGAAGGTATGACACTGGGAAGCTTTATATTTGATTATGCTCAACCTATCCAGAAACATGGTTACAACTGGCTTCAGGGTGAAGTCATGGCAATAGACCGTTCTGCAAAAGTCGTCACTACTTCAAGTGGAGCAGTCGGTTATGATATTCTTGTCCTTTCACCAGGTATCGGTTATAACTATGAAGCGCAGTTCCCTACATGGTCTCCAGAGAAGATCGCTCACATCAAACGTGTCGCACCTGCAGCATTGATCCCTGGTAGCGAGCACGTCATCTTGGAACGTAACCTGAACAACATGGAAGATGGTGATGTTGTCATCACTATCCCAAGTGGTAAGTTCCGTTGTCCTCCAGCTCCGGCAGAGCGTGCTTCAATGGTCGCGACTTTCATGCAGAAAGAGGAGATCGAAGGTAAAGTCATCCTTATAGCTGAAGGTGCAGGTTTTGCTAAAAAGCCAGCATTTATAGAATCATGGGAAGCACTTTATGGTGATAAGATCGTATTTATCCCTAACTCAAAAGTGACTGATGTCGATCCAGATACCAAAGTCCTTACCTATGCACAGACTACTGGCACAGGTAAGAAGGATGAGGATGATTTCGAGATCATGAAGACAGAGACTAAGACTCACAAGTATGAAGTCCTAAACCTTATCCCACTTAACAAAGCAAGTGATGTCATCGGTATGGCTGGCCTTGAAGTGACAAAAGACACTTTCGGTAAAGTCAAGATGAACGGCTGTTCATTCCAGACTAAGACTGATGAAGATGTCTACGCAGTCGGTGATGTCGTCGGTCACGGTATCCCGCCAAGTGGTCAGACTGCCAACTGGGCAGGTAAGCAGTGTGCCGAAGAGATCAGTGCACGTCTTAAAGGCGGTTCATACGAGCTTCCAGTCAAGAAAGCACCTGTCAAAGCTGGTAATGTCTGTTACTCGATGGTCGGTGATATGCCTGAGACAGCGATCATGGTCACACATGACTTCAGCTGGAACGGTAGTGCCATCATGGGTAAAGGTAATGTACCTAAAGGTCCAAATGGTCTCTATCGTCAAACAGGTACTGCCAAAGCACTTCGTGACTGGTATCGTGGCCTTATGGCTGACATGTTCAGCTAGATCGACCACTACTACACAACAAGAGATGGTCTTTCGACCATCTCTATTCACATCATGTTATGTTTTTATAATGAGTATTACTGTACTTTTTATTAAGTCATACACTACATCAAAAGGAGTCTTATGGACAGAAGAAACTTTCTTAAAGTCGTTGGTGCGACAGGTGCGTTCATCGCAGTCAACCCATCGACGATTCAAAATGAACTATTTGCAAACACAGGAGCTATGTTCCGTGCCTACGAGCGTGTTCAACTACTAGATGGGGCAGGTGCACCTATCAAGATCAGTCAGTTGAAAAAAGAGATGAACTACGTCTTTAACTATCCACATGTCTCTACACCAGCCATCCTTTTAAACCTTGATGAGTCAACAGCAAAAGATGTCAAACTCACCTCTGAGACTGGTGAAGAGTATGTCTGGGAAAGCGGGATCGGTAAAGACCGTACAGTAGTAGCTTACTCTGCTATCTGTTCACATCAGCTGGCACACCCAACACCTGATGACAGCTTTTTACAGTATGTTCAAAAAGACAAACCGACTATGGCCTTCGAGAGATCTGGTGTCATCGTCTGTTCCTCTCACCTCTCTTCATTTGATGCAAGAGAGGGAGCAAAGCGATTATCAGGTCCTGCTATCGACCCACTGGCATCTGTTGTCATCGAAGTCGGTGAAGATGATACACTCTGGGCTGTCGGAGTACTTGGATCAGACCGTTTTCATGACTACTTCAAGACCTTTAAACCGGAATTGAAAAAGTTCTACGGCGGTAAACGTAAAGGCAAAAAACTGGTCAAGATCAGTGCCAAGACCGTTCCATTGACAGAGTACACTAAAGAGATCATTCAATACTAAAAGGGGAAAGATGAAAAAGATTATCACTGCTGTATTGGCACTTATGCTCAGCTCTACACTGCTTGTAGCAGCTGAAGTAAAAGATCAAAAGATGGCTGACGACATGAAAGAGATGATGAATGCCATGGTCGAGATCCAAAAGAACTGGTTCTATGAGAACCCAAGAGGGATCAAAAAAGGCGTTAAGAAACTTGAGGCACATATGGAGTACCTGAAGAGCTCTGATGCAAAAGGTTATCTTCCAAAAGATCAGGAGTATGCGAACAAATTTGCAAAAAAACGTGCAGAAATGATCGAGCTTTATGCTGAAGACCTCGTGGTATCTGTGGAAGATGGTAATGATGAGGATGTTCTGGACAACTATACACAGATCATGAATCAGTGTACTTCTTGCCATATGCGTATTCGTAACTGGTAAGACACTCTATCCGAGGCGGCCTGAGCGCCTCGTCACACACCTCTCTACTCCCACTAGACATAGACTACTCCTGATTAGCATATAGATGACTAGCTCTAACATCCGTAAACACTCTTATGAGCTTGATCCGGGTAATATATCACCATGAAAACACTACAACTTCTCCAGACCGGTCAGCTTTCCGGCGATAAAAGACTTGCACTAGCCTGCGGCCTTGAGACATTCCCTCCCGAGATATTTGATCTTGCAGATAGCCTGGAGATCCTTGATCTCTCTAATAACCGTCTAAGTCGACTTCCAGACGATCTCGGTCGACTTAAGAAGTTGCGTATTCTCTTCTTATCGCAAAATCTTTTTAAAGAGGTCCCTCAGGTATTGGCTCACTGTACGGAACTGACTATGATAGGCTTTAAATCAAATCAGATCATACACTTTGATGAAAAGAGCCTGCCACCAAAAGTCCGCTGGCTAATACTGACGGACAATAAGATCGAGAAGCTTCCCGACTCTATAGGAGAGTTGAAAAGATTGCAAAAACTCATGCTTGCAGGCAATAGACTCACATCATTGCCAGACTCTATGTCGGCATGTATAGAACTGGAGCTAATACGCCTCTCTGCCAACCGTCTTGAGACACTTCCACCATGGCTTTTCACCCTGCCCCAACTCGCCTGGCTTGCCTGTGCCGGTAATCCCTTTACCAACGACCACCTACTACAGCATGAGTCACTTGCCGAAGTGGCATGGGATGATGTGGAGCTTCATGAAGAGCTTGGAGAAGGTGCATCAGGTATCATCTCTAA
The DNA here is from genome assembly GCA_016744575.1 of Sulfurimonadaceae bacterium. Taxonomy (GTDB): domain Bacteria; phylum Campylobacterota; class Campylobacteria; order Campylobacterales; family Sulfurimonadaceae; genus BB26. Next base: position 38,403 of record JADGEC010000004.1, read on the forward strand.
AGGAAGCCTGCTTGATGAGCAGGAATCAGTCGCTGTCAAGATATTTAAAGGGGATGTGACGAGTGACGGATATCCTGCTGATGAGATGCGTGCATGTATCACTGCGGGCAGTCATGAGAACCTTACCAATGTACATGGAAGACTTCACCAACATCCGGAAGAGAAAGAGGGGCTTATCCTCTCACTTATCCCACCTACCTATAATAATCTCGGTAATCCACCAGACTTTGATAGCTGTACCCGAGATATCTATGAGGAGGAGACGGTCTTCTCTCTCTCCCTACTTATGCGCATCGCTACCGATATCGCTTCTGCTGCAGCACATCTACATGAACAAGGATTGATGCACGGAGACCTCTACTCTCACAATATCCTCGTCGATGATAGTGGTCATAGCCTACTAAGCGATCTTGGTGCTGCTTCTATCTATCATCATGCAGAGGGGATCTCTACGGAGGCGTTCGAACGTATCGAGGTCCGGGCTTTTGGCTGTCTTCTTGAAGAGTTACTTGATAGATGTCTACCAGAAGATATCACTTCACATCAACATCTGGTCAAACAGCTTCGAACACTGGAATATACCTGCATGGATGAAAGTGTAGTCAACCGACCACTTTTCTCAGCTATCAACACTACCTTGAACACTATAGGGCACCTCGAATAACCCTGTGCATCATCAGCGTTTCATACGACTTTGTGATCAAGGCAGGTCAGTTGTGAGCTATCTTGTCTTACCTTACTCCCTAAAGATGTAAGGTCCCTCACATCTTCTTTACAGAAGATATCATAACTGATTACGGTGGCAGGAGCCTAACGATACCTCAAATGAGAAATATGCTAAACGTATATTTTCATGGAGTAAAGTCTCATCGTTGTATGAAACGCCCTTTGGCCTCTGATGATATACAGGGTTGTTAGAGGTGCCCTATAGCTAATGGTGTAGACTAAGACATGTTGAGCTTACTTATCGCAGATGATCTGCGACAAGTCCGAGCATCTCATCTACAGCAGCAGAAGCCCCTTTTTGGATGAAATGTTCAAAATACTCATCGATGCTCTTCTCAAAGGAACCAAAAGCTGTCACATGCTCTTCACGTTTTGGATTGATGATCAATGAGTGTGCGAACTCTCCTGCTATCGGGACGATGTCGATCACCTGTCCACTTGTGCCCACTGCGATAAAGAAGTCACTCTCAGAGATCGCAGTATAGATCTTTGCATAAGCCGGGGCACTCTCACCAAACATCACTACATTATGACGTATCCGGTCACTCTCGCAGACTGGACAGGCATCGTGCTCGTTCTGAGCTTCAAAAGCTATGTCCCAGGTATACCCACACTCTTCACATCGCAGGTCTCTGAGTGTCCCATGTAGATGGATCACCTCTTTACACCCAGCCCGCTCTAAAAGATCATCGACGTTTTGGGTAAGATGGATAACCTGTCCGGGGTAAAGCTGCTCCAGTCTGGCAAAGGCATGATGTGCTGCATTTGGTAGCTTATCTTTAAGATCATTACGTCGAGCATTATAGAACTGTGTCACCAGTTCACGGTCATTCTCCCATCCTTGCGTGGAACAGACCTGCATGACATCATACTCTTCCCATAGACCATCATTATCACGAAATGTCCGTATACCGCTCTCGGCACTCAGTCCTGCACCACTTATGATCATTATCTTATGCATCAGTGAAATAGCTTTAATAGATGCTCTTCGAGATCCTCAGGTTCATAGATCCTTCGTTTTTTCAACATCATGACAGAAAGCTCATCTTCGACAAGCATCTCAAATATCTCAAAAGCACTGCTTTTATTGTAATAACTTCGTATGAATGCTAACAGTAGTTGAAAATTATCCAATCGCTCCGGATCTTCACGCATCTGTTTATACTCTTTAAACTCATTCCAGTTAATATATCCCATGTCGTTAGATTAGCATATTTTGACCCATACAGGGCTTTTATACAATTATTTACTAACTATAAGTAACATTTTATAATGAATTATGGTACAATAAAACTAAAGGATCAAAGATGAAATCATTAGATAAAAAATTACAAGAGACTATTGAGACCGGTAGACCTATCAGTTCGCAGATGCAGCCGCTCGCGAGAAAGATCCTAAGGTCGATATCTGAGACGCCTAAAGATCGTCAAGTGCAGCATCCAGCTGCAAAAGGGCCCTATCCATCGTAGCGATGGGAACAGCGAAGTTCAATCGCATATAGCCCTTGCCTTCGCGTCCAAATACGATTCCCGGGCTAAGGCCCAAGCCCGCTTTCTCGACAAAAAAACTCCTTAACGCTTTTTCATCCAAGCCCATCTTTGAACAGTCGATCCATGCCAGGTAAGTCCCTTCTGGCTTGCTCATGCTGAGCCTGTCTCCATACTTACGTACTAACACTTCAAGCTTTTGTAGATTAGTAGAGAGATACACCATCAGTTCATCACGCCATGACTCTCCATGACGATATGCCGCTTCAAAGCCGACATGGCCAAAGACCGTTCCCTCAGCAAAATGTATGCGCTGTGAAAGCGTCTCGAACTGCTGTCGCATCGTCTCATCAGCGATGACAACGGTAGAGATAGACAATCCAGCTACGTTAAAGGTCTTACCCGGCCCAATCGCGGTCACTGTGATATCTCTGACGTCGTCACTCAATGATGCAAAAGGAATATGCCGATGAGGACGATAGACCAGATCGCTGTGGATCTCATCACTGAGGACTTTGATGTCATGTTCCAGACAGATAGCAGCCAACTCCCTAAGCTCTTCTTCTCTCCAAACACGACCAACCGGGTTATGCGGTGAACATAATAGCAGCAGCTTGGTATCTTTATCTATCTTTGAACGCAGATCATCAAAGTCAAAACAGTAATCACCCTTCTCATCACGCTTTAAAGGATTACTCACCATCTCGCGCTCATTGTTAGTTATGCTTTTAAAGAAAGGCGCATAGACAGGAGGTTGATAGATGACCTTCTCGCCGGGCTTGGTAAAAGCCTGTATAGCTAGGTTGATGGTAGCGACGACAGAGGGTGAATAGGACATCCACTCGCGTTCTGTGTTCAAGCCATGCAGCTCTTTCATCCATGCCATCTGCGCTTCATAAGCTGACTCAGGCATCTCCTCATAACCATAGATAGGCTCTTTTGCACGTTTTGTGACTGCTTCTGTCACAAAAGAGGGAGTCTTAATATCCATATCTGCGACCCACATCGGCAGGACATCTTCCGTACCAAACAGCTGTTTTCGCAGCGTATACTTCTCAGCGTTCCCATTTTTGCGGTCGATCACCTCATCAAAATCATTCACTACTTTTTCAACCAGACGCTCATCTGTGCGACGGTGTGCTGGAATTTTCGCGGAGTCTCACGGATCACAAAAGGGACATCTTTTGTATCGACCAGTGTGAAGTGTTTCCCCAGTATTGTGCGCAACGTATCTAGCGTATGTACGGTTTTACCATCTTCATCCTTATAACCGCCAAGCCAGTACTCTTTCGCCGTAAACTCCTCCAGCCAGGTGTAAGGTGATGTCAGTATCAGCATGCCCTTCGCATTGATGCGCTCATGGACACTCTCAAGAAAAAGCCTTGGTTCATAGAGTCTGTCTATAAGGTTCGTCGCAAGTATCAGATCATACCCACCGATATGGGCTTTTAGGTTACAGGCATCTCCCTGACGGAAATCCACTTTATTCTTGCTCTCTTCAAGCTCAAACTCAGCCAGCGTATGTTGCTGTTGAGAAGTGAGTTCGCCCTCTTCACTACGAAGGTAAGCGATGCGACCGTGACGCTGAAGATCGACACCTACCTGGATGAACCTTGCCGAAAAATCGGTCCCGGTGACCGCATCAAACTCTCTTGCCAGTTCAAACGATGTCCTTCCCGTCGCACAACCTAGATCTAGCGCGCTGTTAAAAACGACACCATTACTACGGGCGTAACGCACCGCCTCTTGCGCTGTAGCTACGGAGAAGTTCTTTACACCAAACTGCTCAGCACCATACTGAAACTCACAATACTGCGAGACCGATGAGTCAAGTTCATAGATGTTCTCATCATGGACTTCCAGGGCTTCTGCCTCCACATAACGAAAACCTGCATGCTGATAGAAGTGTCTACGAAAAGCGTAACGGGAGTGTTTTGTCATCTCGTTACCGGTACTTATCCACGAGCCGCCTTTTATCAGGTTATGTTTACCATCAAAGGTCGGCACTGAAAAATCATCATAGACATCATGGGGACGGAACTCGTCAAATCCATAGATAGGGGTCTCTGTCCACTGCCAGACATTACCGACGACATCGTAAAGATCATCAAAGGCAAACATATCTACTGGAGAGGATGAAGAAAAATGACGCAGGTTTATATTGGCACGGCTGTCATCAAAGTCTGGGACATCCTCTATGCCCGCACGCTCATACAGATACATCCACTCCGCTTCACTTAGCAGACGATAGTGACGATTTTCCTTCTCACTCTTCCAGCGACAAAATGCCTTAGCCTCAAGATAGTTGACATCTACCGGCCAGTTCAAAGGCATCTCTATCTCTCTATTCAGGGCACGATAACCAAGGCTTCCACTCTCTGTTTCTATCCAGAAGGAAGGATGTGACGCCTTACGTATCTCAAGAAAATCTCTGCCTTCCCCATCCCAGAAACGCTCATCACGGTAACCGCCATCCTCGACAAAAGCCATAAACTCGCCATTACTGACAAGGTACTGTGAGACATCAAAGTCTTTGATCTGCTCTACTTTTGTCCCATACTCATTGTCCCAGCCATAAAGATGATGGTCTCTAGGTTTACCTAATCGGACATCTCCACCCTCTATACGTACCAAAGTATTAGACGGAGCCTCTGCATGCATCTCACAAAGTGGGAAGCTGTCATCTTCTTTTATATACGCTATGGGAAGCTGACGGTGCAAGACACTTGATGTCTCAATATGGATACGCTCATGCTCTATTCCCATCAGGATTATCCATAAAGGGTCCTTATCATCTATAGGTAGGCTAAGAGGAAGGGTCGAGATAAGTCCATCGACGACCTTACGGACATGATCTCGGTAATCACGGACATCAGAGACCTTCGGCCAGGCATAGTTCTTTGCATCCATATCATCCCAACTCATCTCATCCACACCAATGGCAAATATCGACTCATACTTAGGATCCACACGTTCATCGATGACTTTTCCGATGATGAGTTTATTGATGAAAAAAGTAGCCGTATGCCCAAAATAGAAGATCATCGGATGCCGAGTCAGCTCAGACTTGAGGTAAAAGACCTCATCAGTCGCCAACATATCAAAAAGCTGTTCAAAAAGATCATAGGTCTTATGAAAATACTCACGTATCTCTTCACGCTTTGATTCGGTATCGTCTCCTGTCAATGTCACTGGAAAGCTATGTAACGTGTTCAATGGTATTCCTTTATCATATGCTCATCTCTAAAACACTATCATATCCAGATCCACTCAGTAAGAGTGTGACCTTTCTTACACTTTGAAAGTGTGAGCAGAGGTTCAATATTGGCGTATTCTAGCAAAAAGGTTATAATACTCACACCATGAAGAGCATCCAAAGCACTTTACTTCTCCAGCATCCGAACATACTACACACTTTTACTACCCGCTTTGGTGGAGTCAGTAAACACCCTTTTGGGAGCAATAATATCGCATTTCATGTTGGCGATGATGAAGAGGATGTTCGGACAAACCAGCTACTATTAGCCAATCTTATAGGTTACGATCTAAATAGACTGACACATATGCGCCAAATACATTCAGATGAGATCGTAATAGTGGATGAGACTTTTACTTTTGAGAGACCACCAGAATGTGATGCACTTATCACCGAGCTCATCGAAAGACCGCTGATGGTGATGACGGCTGACTGCACTCCTATCTTACTTTATGATCCGATCAAACAGGTCGTCGCTGCTATCCATGCCGGGCGGGCAGGAGCCTTTAAAGACATCGTTACCAAGACGATCACCAAGATGCAGGAACACTTTCAGAGTGACAGCGTAGATATCATCGCTGTTCTTGGACCCTCTATCGGTGTCTGCTGTTATGAGGTCGACAGTAAGATCGATGCGGAAGCGTCGTCACTTGGTCTGGGTTTTGCGATCAGAAAAGAGCAAGGCCGCTATTTTCTTGATGTAAATATGATCTTGAAAAAGCAGTTGTCAAAAGCGGGGGTCCTGCCTTCGAATCTTGAGGAGATCGACCAGTGCAGTTCGTGCCAGAATGAGAGCCTCTTCTCCTACCGGGCTGATGGGAAAAAGACAGGCAGGATGGCTGCTGTTATTGGACTGAAACAGTGACTCTCTGAGCTAACTGTTCTGGAAGCAGACCCAGAGACTCCTCGACCAAAGTCGTGTTCCCGTGAGTGATAAATGCATCGCTGTACTCAAACGTAGTCACGTCTATACCGGTAATACTCTCTTTAGCTAAAAACTCCAAGATCGCACTTCCGACACCACCCATCGCAGAGCTATCGCTAAAGACGAACCAGCGACTGTGCTTTTGTGCCATCCGTATCAGCATGGCTTCATCCAAAGGTTTGACAAAACGCAGGTCTAGTAAAGAGACCGGCTCATCCATCGACTCCATAGTCTTCGCCGCACGCCCCACACCATTGCCATAGCCGATAAACAAGATGTCACTCTCAGTCGAGATCAGAAGCTGTGATTTGGCAAGTTCAAATGGTATTGAAGTCGGTAACTTGACATCTGTGAAACTACCACGAGGATAACGTACTGAACACGGGTGTTCATATTCAGCAGCAAAACCAAGTGCCTGATGCATAGATTTCTCATCACGCGGGGCGAAAAGTGTCATATTTGGTATCGCCCTAAGAAAGCTGATATCAAAGACACCCTGATGCGTCTCGCCATCTTCACCGACGATCCCGGCACGGTCCAAGGCAAAGACGACTGGAAGGTCCATCAGACAGGTATCATGGATGACCTGATCATAACCACGCTGCAAAAAGGTCGAATAGATGGTAACAAAAGGTTTAAAGCCCTCTTTTGCCATCGCTGCCATCGAGGTCACGGCATGCTGCTCAGCGATCGCGACATCCCAAAAACGTTCAGGATAGGTCTCCATCAACTCTGTAAGTCCGGTACCGCTTGGCATAGCAGCTGTGACACCGACTACCTTTTGATCATTTTTTGCCAGATGCAGTAGGGCATCAGTGAAGATCTGCGTAGCACTCTTCGGACCACTTTTTTTATTTGCATTACCGCTTGCACGATCAAACGGTCCGACCCCATGCCACTTCTCATGCTGGCCCTCAGCGATCTCATACCCTTTACCTTTTGTGGTCTGCGTATGGATGATCACTGGTCCGCCGATATTTCTAGCCATCTCATAAGTCTCGATCAGGCTTTTGAGGTCATGTCCATCTATGGGACCAATATACTCTATACCCATCTCTTCAAATAAAATACCCGGTGTGATAAGTTTGAACGACTCCTCAAAACGTTTGGCGATGTAGTGGGCTCCCTCACCAAAGTTATCGACAAACGACTCCGTCTTCTTCTTAAACTTCTGGTAAAAAGGACCAGCCATCGCAGAACTAAGCATCCGACTGATCGCGCCGATCGGTTTGGCGATGCTCATCTCGTTATCGTTGAGGATGATGATCATAGGGTATTTACTATCACCAAGTTCGTTAAGTGCTTCATAAGCCATACCCGCACTGATAGAACCATCACCGATCATCGCGACGGGTATGCGTTCATCCTGTTCCCCCTTGAGAGCAATGGCTTTAGCTGCGCCTACTCCCAGAGAGATCGATGTCGAACTGTGACCGGCGACAAAATAGTCATCCTCACATTCACTTGGCTTCGTATAGCCACACATCCCACCAAACTGGCGAAGCGTATCAAAATCATCCCACCGGTCTGTCAAAAGTTTATGAGCGTAAGCCTGGTGTGAGACATCAAAGATAAATGGGTCTTTTTTGGAGTCAAATACTTTATGCATCGCGACTATTAACTCAGTCGCGCCCAGCGTCGAACTTAGATGGCCGCCATTTTTGCTGACGACTTCCAAGATCCGTTCACGAATATCAGCGCAGACTCCCTCGAGCTGTTCGTGATCATATGATGATATATCCATTGATTCTATATTTCCTATCTAAGACTGTTTAGGGCTGCACTGTACTACAGTACACCTCTAAAGATCCTGAATATTTTTAAAGCATGATCAAACATGCTTTAAGTCTAATCTGAAAGCGCTGCGCGTTTGACGCGCTCATACCGTTTCATCACCTCAGAGTCGATATTCCCTACATCACTTATGGCTATCACTCCGCCTTTACTGACTGCACTGTCAGAGACCACTGTCACATGGGTCAAGGAGCCAAGATTCTCAGAAAGGGGACCATGATCAGCAGGATTGACACGAAGCGTTACTTTCGATGCACCCTGAAGCTCCGTGATCAACTGTGATGCTAACTTTTGTGCAATAGTATTGGATGACTCCGCGATCTCGATACCTATCACTTCCTTGGCAATATCCAATGCCGCCTGCAAAAGCTCTTCCTTGACCCCGGCTAGCGCGTTCTCAAACTTCTCTGCACTATCCTCAAGGGTCTTTACCGAAGCTGAGAACTGCTCCATACCATCACTCTTGTTCTGGACAAGAGCCTGCTCAGCCAGGAGCCGTCCTGCAGAGACACCCTCTTCATAAGCCTCTTTTCTAGCACTCTCAAGCTCTGCTTTAAAGCCCTCTTCACGCTCCTCATATTTCATCTGTATCTTGATGAAGTTGGAGGTGACGTCTTCAGTCTTACTAAGTAGTGATACTACCATCTCATCGCGCGAAGAACTGTTCTCTGGTCGGCTCAGACTTACCTCATCACTCTTCTGTTCGTTTTGTTCTGCTGATACCTCATGCCCACCATCTATCTCTTCTTCCTGCTCATCGTGTACACCCATCGCAAAGACCTTGAACTTGTATTTACTAATACTGTGTTCTTTCATCTTCTCCTGGTTTATTACGGATTCCATAGTTTATTCGACCATCTCATCAGTCTCTCCTACTTGCAAGATACCCTGTTCTGCTAACTGCTGTACGACCTCTACTATCTTACGTTGCGCACCTTCGACCTCTTTGACTTTGACCGCTCCAAGGAACTGCATCTCTTCGACAAAAGCATCTTTCGCACGCTGCGACATATTGCCGAAGAACTTCTCTTTAAGCTCCTCAGCTGAGCTCTTCAGTGCAAGCATCAGGTCTTTCTTATCTACCGTTTTCAAGATCTCACGTACACCATTGTTGTCAAGTGAAGCGATATCCTCAAAGGTAAACATCATCTCTTTGATAGCCGAAGCAAGTTGTTCATCGATCTGTTCGATATGTGAGAGTGTAGACTTGGAATCTTTTGCACCTAGACGGTTAAAGATATCTGCTACTGCGCGTGGTCCACCGACCTCTACTTTATAAGTGGCTAGTGATTCGAGTTTTGATTCGAGGACCGCACTGACCCGCTTGATGATAGAAGGGGAGATGTCACCGAGTTTAGCCATACGCATCGCTACTTCTGAACGAAGATCATCTGAGAAGAAACCTAAAGTCTCCGCTGCCGCCGTAGCTTCCATATGCGCTAGTATCAGTGCGATAGTCTGCGGATGTTCATTGACGATAAAGTCTGCAAGCTGCTGTGGTTTGATCTTGGCAAGGTAAGCGAAGTTCTGCGTGGTCGTCATGGTCTTCGCGAGGCGGTCAAGTATCTTCTTTGCTTCAGATTGACCCAGCGCTTTATAGAGGATCTCACGGGCATATTCCATACCTCCACTGTTGATATACTGATTGGACTGGATGATCGCATGGAACTCTTCAAGTACGGCAGTCGCGATACTCTTATCAATAGAACGGCTTGATGCCAGATATTTGGAGATCGCTGTGATAGACTCTATGTTCATATTGGTAAAGATCTGTGCTGTCACATCTTCACCAAGCTGCAACAACAAGATGGCGATCTTCTCCGCCATGTTCATCTCTTCTATTGCTGTCTGCTGCTCTTGAGAAAGGTTACTCATCTCTACTCCTGTCCACTGCCGACAAATCTGTCACCACTTTCATGCTCTTCTTGGATAAGTATCTGGAGAAGATGTGCTATCTCTTCAGGACGCTCATCTACTTCAGTCCTTACCTTCTCTATCAACACCTCATATTTTAACTCATCCTCATTAAGGTTGGAACCGGCACCAAGCTGATCTTCGACTTTTCGTCGCATCTGCTGTACCTTCTCGACAAGATCTTCCTCTTCGTCATCTTCAATATCCAAGACAGGTCGCTGCTGATCTTCATCTTCTTTGCTGAACTCAAGCATACGTTCAGAGAAAGGAAGGATGACCTTGCGATAGGCAATAAAGAGGATAATGGCTGCAAATAGATATTTCAGCAATGGTGCAAATGGCCCTAGATAAGTCTCAGCGATCTCAGTATATTTTGACACACCTGTCTCGGTCACCGTGCCGCTACTCTCAAACTGAAAGTTTCGGACAGAGACCTGATCCCCACGAGCATCATCAATACCTATACTCTGCTTGACAAGCGAAGTGATCGCCTGAAGCTGACTCTCATCAAGTGCCAGATAGCTCTTCTCATCACTCGAGTTTCCATCAGCATCGACTTGAGACTTATATTTGCCATCGACTACTACTGCTGCTGTTATTCGTCTGATAGATGCAAACTCACCCTTGGTCGTCGAGACTGTCTTTGAGATCTCGTAATTGGTCGTACCGGTGTTTTTTGTATAGTTCTCACTACTTTGTTGTGATGAGAGCCCCTCCACAGGTCCAATATTACTTACTGTCCCAGGTACTCCTCCGACCTCTTTGGGTTTAGTACCTTCGCGAGTCTCTTCATGCGACTGTTCACTACGCACCACGTTCTCGGGATCGAACTTTTCCGATGTCGAACTGCGCTGAGAGAAATCATAATCGATCATCACATTGGCGACGACACGATCTCTCGATCCTATGAATGGAGCAAGGACATTGATGATCTTCTTCTCAAGCCTGTTCTCTTGGCGCGTCTTGAACTTCTGCTGCATAAAGGAGAGCTCTCCCATCTGAGACTCATCATCCTCACCCAGGGTCTCACCTTCTGCATTGATAAGCGTGACGTTCTCAGACCTGAGTTTGGGAACAGCCGCAGCTACAAGGTTCTTGATACCTCTGACCTGTTTAGGCGAAAGTCTGTGCTGATCTTTAAGTTGTACCATCACCGATGCAGTAGGTTCTATCTCTTTGGAGACGAAAAGTGACTCTTTGGGCAGAGCCAGGTTGATACTTGAACGCTCTACCGGAGAGAGGGCATCGACACTTCGGGAAAGTTCACCTTCAAGTGCTCGAAGGAACTTGACGTTCTGGTCAAAACTGGTCGCACCAAACTCCTGCTTGTCAAAAAGCTCGAAGCCAATACTACTCTCTTTAGGAATACCAAGTGATGCGATCGCTATACGCTCTTTATAGACGACATCCTTAGGGACTTCAATAGTGTTATCACGAGGGATACGGTAGGGAATATGATCTTTTTCCAGCTGTTCTATCACCTTGGCGGCATCTGCAGCAGAGAGCGAATCAAAAAGTGTCTGATACCCATCTTTGGAAGAGCCGGGTGCGGTGTAGATGACCAGAAATGCCAAGAAAGCGACGATGCCTCCAACGGCTGCACCGATGATGAGCTTTTGCTCCTTGGACAATTTGCTATAGAAGAGTACAAGCTGGGAAAAAAGTGCCTTAAAATCCATGACTACCCGTTATATGTGATCACAATACTTCACGCATCAGGGCAAAGAAAGTGTCGTTTTCTGTCGGAGTCCCAATAGTCACGCGTATTGCGTTAAGTCCATACCCGCTTAGATCTCTTATTATCATACCTTTTTTTAACAATTGTTCAGCTAATAGTGTTGAATCTTGTCGTTCTTCAAGGCAAAATGTAACAAAATTTGTGTGACTCTCGATCAACTTTATTGCCTGTTCTTTGGCAAACGCCTCATAACGTCGCATCTCTTCGAAGTTCAACTCAATACACTCTGCCACAAACAACTCATCATCAAGCGCTACTGAAGCAGCTTCAAGAGAGAGCGTAGTGATATTGAACGGCGGTCTGAGCTTATAGAGGGCCTTGATGATCTCTTGTGAAGCGATACCGTACCCGACACGCATCCCACCTAGTCCATAAGCCTTGGAGAAGGTACCCAGATAAAGAACGTTATCAAAGCGTTCAATAAGTTCTGCTGCCTCTAGCGCTTTGCTAGTGTCTTTGACCTTCACATACTCCATATAAGCACCATCGACGACGACCATGGTATCACTGTCGATCTTCTCAACAAACGCAAAAAGTTCTTCTGAGTCTATAGCATCACCGGTCGGATTGTTCGGTGTACATAAGAAGATGATCTCTGGAGCATGTTCAAGATAAAGTGCATAGAACTGATCAAGGTCATGTTCAAGTGACTCTGTCCTAATGATCTGTGCACCTACATGTCGGGCATAGATCTCATACATAGCGAACGTGACCGAGTTCATCAGGACCTTGCTACTACTGTCAGCTTTGGCATGGATAGCGAACTCTATGATCTGGTCGCTTCCTGCACCGATGATCACTTCACTCTGTTCCACATCATAATGACGGCTAAGCCCATTTTTAAGCTTTGACATCGAGTCATCCGGATAGCGGGCCATCTTAGAGACGATCTTCGAGACGGCATCTTCCACCCGCGGTGAACATCCGTACGGATTCTCGTTACTTGCAAGTTTGATGATCTTATCTGGTTCTATCCCAAACTCACGTACGACCAACTCTATCGGTTTTCCGGCCTCATAGGTCTTTATTCCGTCAAGTTCTGCATTAAACTTCATTGTTCACCTTTTACATAACTACCCAGCCATGTCATCTCTTCAGTATGTTGAGCCAGTACACGCTGTACGTTCGCATCATCGATATGGGCGTAGAAATCGATGAAGAACCAGTAGCCGAAGCCATCGTTCTCTTTTGAGGGACGACTCTCTATCTTGCTAAGGTTGATCTTCTCATCATCAAAATCCTGTAAGAAATGCACCAATGCACCAGGCTCTTTGGCATCTTTAAGTCTTACGAGGACTGAGGTCTTGTCACTCCCACTGATACCGTTTTTAAAATCACTCAGGATAAAGAAACGTGTCGAGTTGTTATGGACATCCTCGATGTTCTCAAACATCGTCGGTACCCCATAGAGTTTTGCTGCAATATGACTGCAGATGGCAGCAGACTCGTTATCATCAGCTGCAAGTATAGCCGCCTTGGCAGTCGACTCGACAGGGATAAGCTCGACAGTATCAAGCCCATGCTCTAACAGGAATTCCTGACACTGACCAAAACCTTTGTCTTTGGAGTAGACACGCTTGATATCTTGTACATGTTCAGCCTTGGTCGCAAATGACATATGGATCGGCATATAGATCTCAGCGACGATCTTCATCGAACTCTTTGCCAGCAGATCGAGTGTCTCACCGACCACACCATCTCGACGGCTCTCGATCGGGACTACACCAAACTTGGCTCGTCCGGCCTCAAGTGTCTTAAAGACTGCGTTGATAGAGCCCATCGAGAGATACTCACTCATCGCACCAAAACGGCTCTCCGCCGCTTGGTGAGTAAAAGTCCCCTCAGGGCCAAGATAAGCAATACGTTCAGGCAGTTCTATATTCCTTGAGACGGCAAATATCTCCAGAAAGATCGCCTCGATAGCTGCAGCGTTCAACTCACCATCTTCGGCTTTACTGATACTGTCAAGACGCTCGATGATCGCTTTCTCCCGCTCTGGACGGTAGACAGCAGTCCCACTATCATGCTTGATCTCTCCGACGCGTTTCACCACTTCCATACGCTGGTTCAACAACCTGATCATCGTATCATCGAGTCGGTCGATCGCCTCACGGCACTCTTGCAGTGTATTCATGGACTCTCCCTCTATATCTGAAATATCGCCAAAGAGAAGATCAGCTCTCTCATCTTCTTTTTACCTCAATAAAGTATCTTCGTACTACTTTACGAACTCTTCTTCTAGAGCTATCAGGTCTTCAAACGTCTCACGTCTTCTGATCAGACGTGCTTCACCCTTCTCAACAGCTACTTCTGCGGAGCGTCCACGCGTATTATAGTTACTTCCCATGCCGAAGCCATAGGCACCAGCACTGTTGACGACTAAAAGATCATTATGCTTTGTCATAGGCAGCATATAGTCTTTAGCCAGGAAATCCCCACTCTCACATACCGGTCCAACGATATCTGCTGTTGTTGCCTCTGCATCGTTCTCCAACAGTTCGATACGATGGTATGCGTTATAAAGGCTCGGCCTAAGTAGATCGTTCATCGCTCCATCGACCACGACAAAGCGCTTCTTACCATTTTGCTTCTCATACAGCACTTTCGTTAAAAAATAGCCGGCGTTGGCAGTAAGAAATCGTCCCGGTTCACAGATGATCGTCATATCCAGACCTGTCAATGTCGACAGAAGTGCCTGAGCATACGCATAAGGCTCGATAGTCTTCTCATCATCATACTCGACACCTAGTCCGCCTCCTACATCAAAGAAGCTGAGTTCTATGTCCAGTGCCTGCAGCGAGCGGACCAGATCTGCGACTATGATAGCGGCCTCTCTGATCGGTACCAGCTCTGTGAGTTGCGAGCCGATATGAAAATGTACACCGACCGGGTCAAGGTTTTTCGAGTTCTTTGCACGAATATACATCCGTTTAGCGGTATCGAGATCGACACCAAACTTATTGTCATGCAGTCCTGTAGAGATGTACGGATGGGTCTTGGGATCGATATTCGGATTGACACGAATACTAATACGTGCCTTTATACCGAGCTCCTGGGCTATAGCGTCGACACGTTCGAGTTCAGCAGCACTCTCGACATTGATATAGAGGATATCACGCTCAAGCGCTTCGCGGATCTCATCATCACGTTTACCGACACCACTGAAAATGATCTTATATTTTGCGATCCCCCCAAGCATAGCACGTCGTACTTCTCCGATGGAGACACAGTCTGCCCCGGCACCAAGCTGTGCGAAGTGCTTGATGACACTGAGGTTTGAGTTAGCTTTGACAGCGTAAGCCATCAGGGACTTTCTGCCTTTAAAAGCAGAGCCCAGACTACTAAACTGTCCCGTCATATGCTCAAGGTCATAGATATATAAAGGGGTACCATACTGCTCTGCGAGCTGTTTAAAATCGATCACTGTTTCATCATCCTAAAATAGTTGCTTTAAAAGGGGGTATTTTATCCAAAAAGTGCTTATGTCATGCGTAGAGAAGTGCCATCATAAGCTAGCACGAGAAGATGATCAGTGCCTGCTCTCAAAACGACGTAACTGATACACCGCAACAGCGAAGAAGATAAGGACAGGAAGGATGATCCCCACCTCTCCAGGGATGACCTTAAGGTTGGAGAGTCTTATGAGAAAGAACATGACACCCCAGCTCAAAAGTGTTGAGAGAATAGCCCCAAAACTAAAGAGTGTCAAGTTTAAAAAACGTGCACTTGCCGGGACGAAAAAGAAGATGATCACGACTAGAAAAGGGGCAAAGAACGGATAGATGACTATCTTATAGAGTGCACTCTTGATGTTGTCGATATTGACATTTTGATCATACAGAAGCCTTAAAGCGATGACAGAGTCTTGTATCGTGAAGCTGGCACTCCCCTCATAGACCTGATCGAGGATCTTAGGTCTAAAACCCTTCAGAAGCCTTAGATCGTTCTGCGGGTCGATGACCACACCGGCACTCTCAAAATCGGCTTTATCCGGGACATGCATCAAGTGTGCTTTCTCGATATACCAGTAATCATTTCGGTAAGAGGCACTTTTAGCTACGACGACCTCATCTAAAATATTATCCTTCATGCTGAATATTCGCACATCTTCCGCACGTTTTTGAAGGGGATAGAGACTTCCGAAAAAGATGTACTGATCGGAAAAGGTAAAGAACATATTACTCGTGGGTTGTGCAAAGTGTGTGTTTCTACGGATCCCATCAGCATATTCCTGTGCTTTTGCAAACGATGTCGTCGTATGTAAAAGGATAAAGCCGATGATAATGGAGATCGATACGATAAAAAAAGGCTTTAGTACATCCGTCTTGGAGTAGCCTAAGGCATAGAATCCCACCAGAGCATTGGAACGGATCAAAAATATCTTGGTCGTGATCATGGCAAAGACTAGTGAAAGTGGCAGGAGTGTGTCTATTGCGACAAAAGCCATATACATAAAGTACAGCAGTAACAAGTTCGCTGATTCAGGGAGTGAATCTGCATTTCCCATGTAGTCGAAACCGACGACAAAGAAGATCAGTGCCATCAAGATGACACTGAAATATTTCAGATAGTGAAATGCGATATAACGAAAATGTACCATCAGGGCCTGCTGTTTGCTTGATTACCGGCTATTCTAGCGGAAATTTCTTGATCGAGTACTTAGAAGCAACGTTTTCCCACGATTCCTGAGACAAAGAGCCTACCGCATCTGCCGCCTGCGCAATCCAGGTCGAAAGGTGTTCTTGCTCATCTTTACTGAAACTGTTGAGGACATGATCGATGACCTTTGATCGTTCCTGTGGCTTTGATATGCCCATGCGTACACGAAGATACTCTTTGCTGATAGAGATATCAGTCGACTTCAGTCCATTATGCCCTCCATGTCCACCGCCATGCTTGAACCGAAGCGCTCCAAAAGGGAGATCAAGGTCATCATGGATGACGACAACATCATCGATCTTATAAAAGTTCTTCACGGCGGCGATAGAACGTCCTGAAAGGTTCATGAATGTCAAAGGTCGTAGATAATAATGTGGTCCGGCTTTATGGAGGTCGCCTTCAAAAGAGGCTTTTTTTATAGGAGTGGAAGTGTTTCGACGAAGCAGTTCATCGATCACCATAAACCCGATATTGTGTCGGGTCGTGGCATATGCCGGACCCGGATTACCCAGTCCGACTATAAGCAAGCTTACTTCGCTTTGATGATAGAGAGTACAGAGACGCGATCAGAATCTGTGAAAGTGACATTTTCAATAGTAGAAAGGTCACGAATCAGGATAGAGTTAGCGATGTCAAGATCTGAGACATCGATCTTGATGCTGTTAGGGACGTTCTCTATAGCCGCTTTGACACGAAGACGAGTCTTGGAGACATGAAGCATACCGCCATTCTTACGACCAACTGGTGTACCTTGAGGATCTACCGGGATATTGTAGTGTGAGACTACACCTGTCTGTGCTATCATCATATCTACATGAAGCAAGTTACCTGTAAGTGGGTGGGACTCATATGATTGAACGACAACATTCAACTCGTTTCCGCCAACGTTTACCGGAAATGCCAATGTCTCTTTGTTGCGAACAGTACGGATAAACTCATTCATCTTGAATACAGCGTTGACATTCTCAACACCTTTTCCGTAAATATTAGCAATTAGATAACCATCTTGGCGATGCGCTTTTGTACTACGCTTACCAGTACTCTCTCTAATAGTGCCTTCTAACATGATGTGTCCTTAAATATAAAATGAGGCGAATTATACAGAAGGACACCTATAAAGATCCTGAATCCAAGATAGGCGGAGAGATATCTGTCTAACTATTACCCTTTGATCTCAAAGATATCATCCGCATCGAACTCATCTTCTTGCTGATTCTCTTTCTTGAGCTTCGAGCCAGAGTCCATTCCTTGCATCTTAAGCTTAAGGTCTGATGGCGATGTGGCATAGCTGAACGCCTCTTCGGTTGAGATCTTCTTAGCTGTCCACAAGTCCAATATACCCTGGTCAAAACTTTGTGATCCGTAGATCTCTTTTCCCTCTTCTATCGCATCACGGATCTCAATATCACGGTTCTCCATGATAAGCTGTTCGATCCGCGGTGTACGTACCAGCACCTCGAGCCCAGCTGCACGCTTTCCATCTATCGTAGGGATAAGGCGCTGAGAGATAATGCCTTGCAGTACCCCAGCAAGGGTAAACCTTACCCGACTCTGCTCTTCGATACTGAACATGGAGATAATACGGTTGATCGTCTCTTTCGCATCGAGTGTATGGAGAGTAGAGAAGACGAGATGCCCGGTGTCTGCCGCATGCAGCGCGATCTCGATAGTCTCGATATCACGCATCTCTCCGACAAGGATGATATCGGGGTCTTCACGTAGAGAAGCACGTAAAGCGTTGGAAAAGCTATGCGAGTCCTGTCCAATACTACGTTGATTGACAATACATTTGCGGTCTTTATGGACAAACTCGATCGGGTCTTCGATAGTGATGATATGTTTACGTTTCTTGAGGTTTATCTCATTGACAAGTGCTGCCAGAGTAGTAGACTTACCACTTCCTGTCACCCCGGTGACAAGGACGAGACCCCGCTCCATATCAGTAAACCTGTGGACTATACCAGGCAGTCCCAGTTCATCGATGTTCATTATTTTGACCGGAATCGTACGAAACACTGCCGAGACCCCTTCCATCTGAAAAAAGATATTGACACGAAATCGGGTCTCTTCATCATAAGGGTAGACAAGGTCCAGCTCTTTCTTCTCGACAAACTCCATAAATCGACTGCGTAACAGCTCTTTAGCAAATGTCAACGCAGCTGTTCTGGAGATGACCTCACCTGAAAGTGGGATAATATCCCCGTTTATCCGCGCCCGTACGACAGAGTTAGCCTTGATATGAAGGTCACTTCCCCCCGCATCAAGCATCCGTCTCAGGTAGGCCCGGATCTTCTTTAAGGTCTCAAATGTAAGGTCATCTACATTAAACGCAATGCTTTCCGCTTCCATCACGACTCCAATTCGTCAAGTATTTCTTGAAAAGCCACCTTAAACGCACTCAATCCATCGGCAATCAAAATAGCTATGACACCATCAAGGTCTATCCCCACTTTCTCTATGGATGTAAAGAGGGCATCGATCTTGGCCCTCTCTATTGGCAGATGTACCGTATCGGCTCCGGAAGCGACAAAAGCATCAATAGTCGCTATCGGTGCAGTATTGACCGAGTTTCTTGCCAATAACTCCTCGACATAGTAAGAGGGTCGCAGATCGTCGCCTTTAACGCCAGTACTGGCAAATAACGTACGACAACCCGGGAGCTGCATTGCCTCGATCTTATCATAGATAAGTGCAGCATTGTAGATGCCGGCCAGTCCGGTAGGAATCTCATAGGTACTTAATGTCGCATCCAGTGCACGGTCAAGTCTGCTTACAAAGACACTGATGACCGTATCTACTTTACTATCACTTTGACTCAGGCCTTTAGCAAAGGCATTGGCACATGCTACTGCCTGTTCTTTAGAGAACACCAGTGTCGCATTTACAGGTATCCCCGCAGCGACTAAAGATTCCATCGCAGGGTAACCAGCATCCGTTGCAGGGACTTTTATCATCACATTTGGTCGATCGATGGTGGCAAACAGCCGTTTACCCTCCTCTATCGTCGCCAAAGTATCATCACTTAGGTTGGGGTCTACCTCAATACTGACATAACCATCATTACCTGCATCATACAGCGGACGGAGCACATCAGCTGCTTTAGTGATATCGAAGATAGCTACTGCCTCATATTTCGCTTTAGCCGCCAAGCCACTCAAGCCCTCAAGCTGCTCTTTATAAGCCGGTGAAGTCAATATCGCATTTTTGAAGATCGCCGGATTGGATGTTGCTCCGTTGACGATACCGTTATCTATAAGGACCTTAAAGTCGTTGTCTAAAAAATCACGTTCTATGAAATCTGCCCACAATGAGAACTTTATATCAGAATTAACCATCCTTCACCCTTATCAATAATATTGGTTCATTATAGCCCAAAGAGATCACAAAGAGGATAAATCAGAAAAAATAGTCCAAAGTCACTTTCAATGTATCCCACTCATCCACATACTTCTCGACATGATCATAAGAGAGTGTGAGTGCGCTATTTGATGAAGTTCGCCAATGCTGTGAAGCGTTGAGTATCCACTGCTGCTCCCCAGTAGCGTAAAAACGTCTTGTCGCTTCAAGGTTGGTCTTAAAAGCTTTACCCTCATATAAGACAGCACCAACTGAACCACCGAGTGCTGCGACAAGACCACTCTCAAGATAAAAGAGGGGATCGGCCATCAGATAAAGATAACCAAAGTCACTGCCCCATGAGAGACCAGCACCCGCACTAAAGGTAAACTCTGCATCTTCATTTAGATAATTCCTGTCCCACCCCGTCTTCATCCGCCATGAGAGAGGCTGGAAAAACTCACTTCGAGGTGTGATCGAGACGATAGAGAGTATCGTCGCCTCTTCGAGCTGAAACGTCTCATCACTATAGCTCGCCAGGATATCAAGAAACTCTATCTGAGTACCTCGTAAAAAACCCACATCACTATCTTCAAGATGATGATAGGCCGGACGTATACCGGCAAATTGGATCGGTCGACCATCGCGCCAACCCAGCGAGAAGGTCGCCTTGACCGCACGGTGCCCCTGATCAGGGTTCTCCGGCTCATCTATGAGTATCTCATCACCCTGTCCAAGTCTCGAACGAGCACTCAGTATGGAGTGAAAACGCTGGAGATAGGCTTCCTTATCTGTCTTACCCTCTATATAATGATACTCCGTCAACTCTGAAGCAGCCTCCAGTATATAACGCTTCTCCTGCTGTTCATACTGTTCATCAGTGATTAGCTCTTTTGGATCAGAAAGACCCTTGCTCATCGCAAGTGTCGCTTCTGTCGCTTCCTGCGAAAGCGTCTTCTCATAAGCTAAAAGCACGGTATACTTGGAAGGCCGGTAGTGCCGCTCCTGCACTATCCCCTCAGCTTCAGCTGCGTGTACTGTCTCCGGAGGAATCACCTGATAGGTGAAATACTCTCTGAGATGGATCGATGGACGAGCTGCTTCGATCAACCAGAGCATGTTGTAAGAGCAGTTCTCATCAAAGAAGTAGTACCAGGAGTAGGTATCTCTGATCTCCCATATATGCCGCATCATCTGCATCACCTCATCTGAGGTGAGATCTAGGTCATACTCCCAGATATCGCGCTGTTCAGTATCACGATACTCTTTGAGTTTCTCGTAATAAGGCAGAAGTGAATACTTACCAAAATAACCGCCAAAGAGCCCTTTGATGGCAAATATCGCACCATTCTCGGTAGAGGTATCGGCATTTGCCGCATAGTTGATGGCATAAGAGAGCATCTTCGAGTCGTAAGAGGAGTCGATCCGTAAAAAGGTGTGTCCAAACATCGACGCAGGCGAGTTGACATGGGCAAAGGGAAAGACAAGAGTCACAGACTGCGGGTCTACCCGCTTCATCAAAGACTCAAATGTCTTACATTCGACTTTAGGAAGGCCTTTTAGTCCCAACTCCTGCTGCAGCCACACTTTTCTGGCAGGATACTTACAGGCCGTCGCATTATCATCAAAGACTTTCTCATCGTACAGTGCCCTGATAGTCGCATGCAGTTCAGAGCGTGCATCTCGTTGACCACCCTCTGCTATGAAGAAATCTGCATCATCTATCTCACTGGTCTGACCATCAGGCATATGTAAAAGAATATGCCAGTAACGTGAACTATCGAGATCTTGTTCATCTGCTTTTTGTAAATAGCTTTCAAGACCAGCATCAGCAAAGACAGCGATCGACAAAAGACAGAAAAGATAAAGTGTACGGATGATGATGGGACCTTTGTAAGAAGAGAGGTCAAACGGGACAGAGCCCGTTTAAAAGGTAGTCTTAGCCTGCGACAACTGCGATATTGTCTAGAACGTCAGCCATCTTTGCTTTGTCAGTAGCATAGATACTGTTGTAATTCGTCTGAAGTGCTGATGCGAAAGTAGCTTTGTCTTCTACTTGAAGCAGCTCAGCCAAGGTATCTATTGATTCGCCATGACCCATCGCGATCTCTTTAGCAAGCTGATCCATGTTCGATGCTACGAACTCTTCTGCACGCTCATTCATGACTAACTTGACTTTTGTACAGCCTGATGTACCTGAAGTCACACCAAAAGTCTGATTTCCGGAAGTACCGTTTGTCGTAGCCTGAAGTGCCAATAGTACGGCACTGCTGTCATCTTTGATGATCTGTGAACCAAGGCCACACCCTGTCTGATTGTTCACTGCGGCGTATGCACCTGTACTCATTAACAGTGCGACTGCTGCACTTACAAGAATCTTTTTCATAGATACCCTTTTTTTTGGAATGGACCAGTATAAATTCTTCAGACTTAAAAAAACATTACTTTAGACTAAGATCTAACAATTTTTGATCATATTTCCAGTAAGTCGTTACACTCGCATCTCTATTCTCATGCAAACGCTCCAAGAACACGGCTCTTGATACTTCAACAGCACCCAGACTCTTTAGATGATCCGTCGGGACCTGTGCATCGATAAAGTCAAAACCCCAGGCCTTCAGATGCGCTACCAGCACTGCAAATGCAGCTTTGGACGCATCACTGACCTTGGCGAACATCGACTCTCCGCAAAAGACTCCGCCGATAGCGACACCGTAAAGACCACCTACGAGCTTTCCATCTTGATAAGCCTCGACTGAGTGCGCGTAACCCATCCCATGCAGTACCACGTAAGCTTCGATGATATCCTCAAGGATCCAGCTTCCACTCTGACCCGGACGATAAATGGCAGAACATGAACGCATAACCTCTTCAAAGGCCGAATCAAAACGAAACTCAAACTGTTTAAGTCGCTTTCTCAGTGAACGTCTAAGCTTAAAATCATCCAGGTCCAGTATCAGGCGAGGGTCTGGTGACCACCAGAGGATAGGATCCTCTTTAGAGTACCAGGGAAAGATACCACTGCGATAAGCCAGCAAGATGCGCGAAGGGCCCAGATCACCGCCATACGCGACAATACCATGCTCATCGGCAGAATCCGGGTGGGGAAAAGTCAATTCGTAACGTAGCTGCGGTATCATGAAAACAGAAAGTACCGCATATCTATTTTTTTCTGCCCTCAAACGTCAATTGCAACTCTTTGTCATAATCGACAAAGACAGTCCCGCCATGTCTCAGCTCACCAAAAAGTATCGCGTCAGTAAGGGGGTCTTTGACCTTTTCCTGGATCAAGCGATCAAGCGGACGTGCACCCATCTCCGGATCGTAACCCATCTCAGCAAGATAACCGCGTGCTTTCTCACTCAATGCTACTTTGACTTTTTTC
The DNA here is from genome assembly GCA_016744575.1 of Sulfurimonadaceae bacterium. Lineage (GTDB taxonomy): Bacteria > Campylobacterota > Campylobacteria > Campylobacterales > Sulfurimonadaceae > BB26. The sequence continues at coordinate 61,623 of JADGEC010000004.1, forward strand.
TTTTTCAACTGCACGTTGAACAGACGGATGAACTTATCTACGATAGACTCCACCACTTCTGTATCTAAGGACTTGAAGTCGATCACAGCATCCAAACGGTTTCTAAACTCTGGGGTAAAGAAGGATTTCATCGCCTCATTGCGTGAAAGCGTCTGATCGGCGTTAAAGCCCATGACAGAACGCTCTGTCGCTCCGATGTTTGAGGTCATGATCAAGATGACGTTCTTAAAGTTGGCCTTGAATCCGTTATTGTCCGTCAACGTCGCACTGTCCATCACCTGCAACAAGATATTTATCAGTTCCGGATGTGCTTTCTCGATCTCATCGAGCAACAAGACCGTATATGGGTGTTTACGTATCGCTTCGGTCAACAGACCACCCTGCTCGTACCCTACGTAACCCGGAGGTGCACCGACCAGACGACTAAGCGCATGTTTCTCCATGTACTCACTCATATCAAAACGCTCAAAGTTGACGCCCATCACTTCAGCCAGAGAGCGGGCAAGTTCTGTCTTACCAACACCAGTAGGACCGGAGAAGAGAAACGAAGCTATCGGTCGATCCTGAGCGTTCAGGCCGGCACGGCTACGTTTGACTGCCAAGGTCACTTTCTCAACAGCTACATCCTGTCCGATGACAAACTTCTTAAGGTCATTCTCCAAAGTAGCGAGACGTTCGACATCATCTTCACCGATGCGTGAAGTCGGCACTCCAGTGATCTTGGAGATGATGGCTTCGACATCATGTGGAGTCACAGTCGCACGTTTCTTCTTTTTCAGATGAAACGAGGCTCCAGCCTCATCCATCAAGTCGATGGCCACATCCGGCAAAAAGCGATCTGTGATATATTTTTTGGAGAGATCGACCGCACTACGGAGTGCTTTATCCGTATATTTCAGCGAATGGTGCTCTTCATATTTTGGACGTAAGCCTTTTAAGATGAGAAAACTCTCATCAAGTGAAGGCTCGTCCACATCGATCTTTGCAAAACGGCGGCTCAGCGCTCTATCTTTCTCAAAGACATTACGGAACTCACTGTAAGTCGTCGCACCCATACATTTGAGTTCACCCGAAGCCAAAGCAGGTTTAAGCTGGTTAGAGGCGTCCATACTACCACCATTGACAGCTCCGGCACCGATTAATGTGTGGATCTCATCGATGAACATGATGGCATTATGCTTGGATTTAAGTTCGTCGATCACTCCCTTAAGACGCTTCTCAAAGTCACCACGGTATTTGGTCCCGGCAAGCATCGCGCCCAGGTCTATGCCAAAGAGTGGTGCACCTTTAAGGATGTCAGGGACATCGTCCTCTGCCAGACGAAGTGCCAGACCTTCGGCAATAGCGGTCTTGCCGACACCAGGTTCCCCTACCAGGATAGGATTGTTCTTCTTACGGCGGCAAAGGGTCTGTACGACACGCTCTATCTCATCACTACGGCCGATGACGGGGTCGATCTTCCCTTCTCGTGCAGTCGCTATTAGGTCGACTGCATACTTTTCAAGGAAACTCTCTTCATCACTGTTCGTACTCTGCGCATCTACGTCACGGTGCGAGATGACTTCAAGGACATCCACACGACTGACATCATACTCCTCCAGCAAAAGACGGGCATAAGTATGCTCCTCCTCATACACCGAAGCGATAAGATCACCGACATCCGCTTGCTGCTTCTGCGCACTCTGTATATGCCGGATCATCTGGTCGATCATCCGTGAGAGCGCGACGGTCTCGAACGGCTCTTGATGGATCTCTTCTGGTAAAGGCTGCATGGTATTGGTGATGTAGCTTCCCAGTGACTCACGCATCTTGGAGGCATCTGCCCCACACTCTTTGATGATCTTCACACCCTCTTTAGAGCCAAGAAGGGCAAAAAAGACATGTTCGATCGTCAGATATTCATGTCGCTGGTCTTTCGCATAGCTTAGTGCTTTTTGAAAGACAGCATTAAGTTCAGCACTTATCATCACACTTCCTCCATCGTTGCTTTTAGCGGGTGGCCCTGCTCTCTAGCTAGTTTGCTCACCTGCATTATCTTCGTCTCTGCTACTTCATAGGTGAAGACACCACATGACCCACGGTCTTTGCGATGGACCTCAAGCATGATGACCTCTGCTTCTGCGTAACTCTTATGAAAGATGTTCATCAGCACTTCTACGACAAAATCCATGGAGGTATAATCATCGTTTAAAAGTAGGACATTGTACTGCTTAGGTTCCATCAAGGAAAGTTCTTCGTCTAGTTCATACTCTTTTTTAGTGCTCAATCTCTTATCCTGTGTTGATTAGGGATAATGTAACAATAATTCTGTGTCGATCTGCTTAAAGATACAAGGCACCTATAACAACGCTGTGTGTTATCAGGCTTGTCGTGGGTGCCCTTCAAGACAATAAGGTGAAATAAATATAAGGAGTTTGTGAGAAGTAGACCAGTAGCAGCTCTCTTCTATACCAACTTCAAGCATAAAAGATGAAAGGAGCAGTACTTGTTCGTTTGGCGTCTTAGAGAGATGGTGAGGATAAGCCTGCGGCTGCAGTAAGGTCATTGATGATGTCTTCTGCTCTTTCCAATCCAACAGAGACTCGTATCAGACCCGGCGTGATCCCCAAAAACTCTTTGACCTTCTCATCAAAATCACTGTAGATGGTCGAAGCCATGTGCAGTGCCAGTGTCCGACTGTCACCGATATTTGCCGTTATGGTAACGATATTTGAACGCTCCAAGAACACGTAAGCTGCCTCTTTACTCCCCATGTCTATGGTGAAAAGCGTACCACATCCATCGACAAAATCACTCTTATAACGCTCATGATGAGCATGCTCTGGCAGTGATGGATGATTGATGTCCATCCCTTTAGCATCTAATGCCTTTACGACTTTTTCGACACTGTCGACTACTCTGTCCATACGAAGCGGCAGGGTCTCAAGTCCAAGCATAGTCAGATAACTGGCATAAGCATTGGCACTCATACCAAAATCACGCATCGCACGCTTTTTGGCATTACCAATTAGTGCCGCTTTGCCCATCTTCTTGATGAACTTGTGGACTTCCTGATAACGTCGTGTCTTGAACTTGTCATCCTCATCACTGATGGCACGAAACACTGCCGCTCCGCCAAGGACCGAAGCATTACCGCTGATGACTTTTGTCGTCGAATAGATGACGATATCAGCACCCAGCGCAAGTGGGGAGAGACTTAGTGGGGTGATGGTGTTGTCCACTATCAAGACTACCTTATGGCGATTGGCTATCTCAGCTATCGCTTTAATATCTGGCAATCGCATATTAGGATTACCGACACTCTCTAGAAATATTATCTTGGTGTGTTCATTGACCGCATCATCAATAGCTTTCAACGCATCTACATCAAAAAAACGTGCTGTGATACCAAAACGGCTCAATGTCTCACTAAAATAGGAGTAAGTACCCCCAAATAACCCACCTATGCTAATGATCTCATCACCACTTTTAAGTAGTGACATCGTGGCCAAGGCTGTAGCCGCCATGCCCGAACTCGTAGCTATGGCCCCTATCCCACCATCCATATCAGCCAGGACCTGCTCTAGACGTGCGGTCGTCGGATTTCCCATCCTGGCGTATAACGGTTCTTTTACACTTCCGTCAAAAATACCTTCTGCTGTCTCAGGGTCACCATAGCCAAAAGAGGCAGAACCACTGACTACTGGACTGACCGCCCCTTTTTTGTTGCCTATAGCCTGTACGAACTGTGTTGTAAACTCTTCAAAGCGCTGCATTATCAAACCTGTATTAAAATGGTGAAAATTATAACGAAAAGATACTATTTTGACGAAACGGATCTTCATCACTGCGACCAATACAGATATTGGAAAGACTTATGTGACCAAATTGCTTATACGTGAACTGACCGAGCTTGGCCATCGTGTCGGTGTCTTCAAGCCTATAGAGACTGGAGTCAGTGATCTGCCCATCGACGGCAGTGCCCTTTTAGAGGTAATACAGCACCACAACAAAGCGATGGAGCATCTCACTGTCGATGATATCGTGCCCATTCAGTATGTACTCCCCGCAGCGCCTTTTGTCGCAAGTGGAGGAGAGTCTATCGATATGCAGAAAATAGACAAGGCACTTGAGAAGATAGAGACACTCTGTGACATCGTACTCATCGAGGGTGCAGGCGGTCTGATGGTCCCCGTCGACAGCGAATTGATGATGATCGACCTGATCGATCATTTTAAAGCCAAAGCACTACTTGTCACACACTGTCGACTCGGCTGCATCAATGACACTTTGCTCAGTCTGAATGCCTTGAAGAACGCAGCTATTGAGCATGAGTGGACCTTTAACTGTAGAGAAGATGATAATACTTTCAGTGAGGTATCTGAGCCTTACTTTTTAAAGAAAGATATCAGTACCTATCACATCTCCAGAGATCTCAATGATCTTGCAAAAGCGCTGATCAAGGCATAAAGGCATACCGATCCCCCTTAATGGGGTTCGGTATCATCTTTTGCTATAATCTCCAAACTGTTTTTAGGGGGAGTGATGCACCATCTTATCCGTACTGACGATTTTACGATCGAAGAGATAGAACAACTATTTATCGATGCAGAGCGATTTGATGAAGGTGGCTTTCATCGGATCTTGCAAGACAAGACCATCATCACCCTCTTCTTCGAAAACTCAACACGTACAAGAAGTTCTTTTGAGATCGCGGCAAAACGACTTGGTGCAGACATGGTCCATCTTGATGTTGCACAAAGTTCGACGAAAAAAGGCGAGACGCTGGTAGATACCGCGACTAATCTGGATGCTATGGGACCTCATGCCATCATCGTCCGTCATGCTAATGCCGGTGTCCCAAAGATCATCTCCATGCATACGAAAGCCTCGATCATCAACGCTGGTGACGGTGCCCATGCCCACCCTACTCAAGCACTACTTGACCTCTATACCATCAAGCGTCATTTTGGGGATGTAAAAGGAAAGACTATCGCCATCGTTGGTGATATCAAGAACTCACGCGTCGCCAACAGCAATATGGAACTACTCCAGCGTTTTGGTCTTGAGGTCATCCTTGTCTCCCCACCTCAGTTCATGCCGCAAAGCCATCTACGCTCGACCTATCATCTCGATGAGATAATAGATGAAGTAGATATCATCATGAGTCTACGCACTCAGACCGAACGTCACTCTACCCAAAGCTACGCATCACTTAAAGACTATGCCAGTGACTTCTGTATTACCAAGGATCTCATAGGTGATAGAGATATTCTTGTCTTACATCCGGGACCAGTTCATAGAAATATCGATATCGACGATGCTCTTTTGGCAGATCCCCGCTGCAAAGTACTTGAACAGGTAGCAAACGGAGTATCAATACGTATGGCAGTACTGAAGAAACTCATAGCAGATGTTTGACGAGCTGACAGCACTTGCTGTTAAACGTGTACCTTTTCTCTTCTATACTGACTTTAAAGCTAATCGCCTCCATATCTTCACATTAGATGAGTTAAGAGAGAATGACATCGACTATACATTTGATGATGAGTTCTCAAACTCGTTTGAGCCCATAGCCTTTAAAAAATCTCCAGTATCTTTTGATAGTTACAAAAAAAAGTTTGATATCATCATCGAGAAGATCAAATCTGGTGATACTTATCTGCTAAACCTGACACAACCAACACCGATCGAGAGTGATCTTACATTAGCACAGATATTTGACCGTGCTCATGCCCCGTTCAAACTACGTGTCAGAGATGAGTTCACCTGCTTCTCACCGGAACGTTTTGTACGCATCGAAGATGACCGTATCAGTACCTTTCCGATGAAAGGTACCATTGATGCAAACATACCTGATGCAGAGAAGATCATCTTGAATGACCCTAAAGAGATGGCAGAGCATATCATGATAGTAGACCTATTACGAAATGACCTTGGAATAGTCGCTTCTGATATACAGGTAGAGAGATTTAGATATACACAAAAGGTAAAAGCCGGTCATAATGAGTTAATACAGGTGAGTTCCAAGATCAGTGGCGCATTGGGTAAAGATTGGAGAGTATCACTTGGCGATACAATCAAAGCCCTACTCCCTGCAGGCAGTATCAGCGGTACACCAAAAAGAAGTACTATGGAGATAATCGAAGAGGTAGAGGATTATAAACGTTCATACTACAGTGGTATCTTTGGTATCTACGATGGCAATATCTTTGATAGTGCGGTGATGATACGGTTCGTGGAAAAAAACAATGGGCAGTTACTATATAAAAGTGGTGGTGGAATCACACTCGATAGTGATGTCAGGTCTGAATATGATGAGATGCTTGATAAAGTCTATTTGATATAGACTGCATATAGCGATAGTATTGATAATAAAAGTATAGTAATAAGCATGATGATATATTTGGATAAATAGTCTGTGATAGTAAGTATTTTTTGTGATTGATTTGATTGTTGTATTAGAGTAGATTCCAATTCAACTAG
>JADGEC010000198.1 GCA_016744575.1 Sulfurimonadaceae bacterium
CTTCAAGAAAGACCTCAGAGAGATCTGTGTCTTTGTTGATGACGACCTGCCCTTTTGGCTCCACCAGTCTTGCTCGCTCGATGAAGTTCAACACAAGCGCTGCTTCTTGTTTGCGGATAAGTGCTTCCTCTGTCGTGACAGAACCAGTCGTCAATGTCTTGGTCTCAAGATCATTTAACTGTGCGTTGATAAGCTTTTTCTGCTGTGATGCGATACTTTTTCTAAAGATCTGGAACGCTTCGGGATCAGAGAGTGCTGACATCTTGAGTGTGCTGAATACCTCTGCAAGCGAGGTCCCCTTGGCAACGACTAGATTATGGATGTTCGCATGTTCACCACTGATCTCTATCTCGATGTTCTGCGCCGTGTGATCAGGGATGAACTTGATACTCTCACCGCTGTTCACCCTCAGTTCACTGTTTCTAGCCATGTCATAGATCCGTACACTCTGGACATTGTCTTTATCCCATCTGGTGATGACGACATTGGTAGCTGTAGGGTTGGGTAAGACGGTCTTTTGCAGTCCTGCCAGTGAGATCGATGATTTCATCAACTCATAACGGTAGGGACGTTTGACATCACCCGTCACTTCGATGTACCTCGCTATGCTCTCTACGACGATGACATCACCCATGCGAAACTGAAAAAGTTCGAGCGTGCCAAATATCAGGAACTCATAGAGGTCCACCTGTTTGACCTGCTTGTTCTGACGCAGGACCTTTATATCGCGAAAACTCCCGCTTTGGATGTCTATACCACTAGCTTTATCGATGAACTGGATGATGGAGTCTGATGAGAGACCTTCATAAAGGCCCGGTTTATTGACCGCCCCTGTGACAAAAAGGCTTACCGGCTGATAGTTGGCAAGATCTGCGTAGACAAAGACATTGGTCTTATAGACCTCTTTGACTGAGGCCTGAATACTTTTACTCAACTGATCATTACGGATACCGATGATCGAGACCGTCCCGACCTTTGGTATGAAGATATGACCCTGAGAATCGACTGTCAATTGCGCTTCCAGGTCAAACGCACCCCAGAGTTTGAGGTTGACCGTATCACCGATGTTGACCAGATAATTTGGGTTATAACGGAACTGACGATTCTCGCTGAAGCTACCATTGAAAAGATGATAGCCGAAGACCTTCGAAGAAGCATCCACGCTCGTGATGTTCTTCTCTGTCGTATCAGGAGTCGCTTCCGTGCTGATATTGACCGCCCAGAGCATACTTCCAAAAAAGAGCCAAGTCAATAAAAGAGTATAAAATATTCGCATGGTCTTAATCCTTATGATCTTTGATGATAGCTGCTAGCATCGAGAAGACCCCATAGACTAACAACATGACTATGAGCAGTGTCATAAACACTTTCGGCTTGTTGGGATAAGTATACCCATCTGGTAGATTTGGTCGACTGAGCACACTTAAGGTCTTAGCTGCTTTTAGTGCGTCAAGCTTTGAAGTCTCAAGCTGGATCAAGGAGTTCTTGTAGACCTCAGTATCGAACTCAAGTTCCATCTTCAATCTACCATACTCGAAAAGCACCTTGTTCAGGCGTGAGGTATCGCTGCCACTCAGACCCTTTCGTTTTTCAGTGATGGAAGCTCTGATACTCCCTATCTCATTGCGTAAGGTCACGATCTCATGATTACTCTCATTGAGATAAGCTGACAGCTTGGCAAGTTCTATGCTCTTGCGTGTCAGAGTCGCTTCAAGTTCTGCGATGATACTGCTCATCGACTCCGCACTGTTATTCGGGTCTAAAAGCAGATGTTCGTTCTGATAGGACTCCAGCTTTGCAGAAGAGCCGTCCATCCTCTCCCTGTTCTTTTGATGCTCTAACGTTATAAAAGAGAGCTGTTTTCTCGCTTTACGGCGGTTGAACTCGTTTAGCTCCTGCTCGACCTGTGCGATAAGCGCTTTCAAGACAGCCTGTGCGATCTGTTGATCAGGATGCGCATAAGCGATGTGCAAGATACCCGAGAGCTCATCATACTCTATGCGAATACGTTTACGATAGAAGCTCAGCACCTCCTCCATCGTGGCATCTGAAGATAGACGTTCGATCATGTCAAGCCTGTCACCCTGAAAGTGTCTTGTCAAGCCAAACTCTGCATCAAGAAGCGTATAGACATCAAGAGACAGGAGGTACTCTTCGACCACTTTTGAGTCTTGCAGTTGTGAAGAGGGACCAGCCCCTAAAAGTGAGAGCTCTAATCCTGCCGAAGCTGGAGTAGGCGTAAGATCACGGACTATAAGTGCTGTCCTTGACTCATAGAGCTCGACCTTCATTACCATGACGTAAAAGAGCGCCAGGAGAAAAGTAGCGAAGAAGAGTGCCCGCCTCTTCATATTCGAATAACGCTCCTGCAGCATATCATAACCCAGGGCATCCTCTTTAAGCTTTTCATGGGCACTCTCGACTAGGTTTCTTGTACCGGCAAGCCCATGTTTACGTAGAGACTCTAATGTCTTTATAAGCACCGTACGTTCATCATGGTTTTCGTCTTGCCCGTGCCAATGGAGCTGAATAGACTTTTTGATCATAGACACTCACCTTTCATTTAATGCTTCATACATCTCGATGGCACTATTGATATCATCATAATAGTACAACTCACCATCATCTACGACGATACCGACATCACAAAGCTCTTTTAAGATACCCATAGAGTGACTTGCCAGCAATATATTACATGACTCGATCTTTTTCCACAAAGCGCGCTTTGCCTTCTTCTGAAAATTCGCATCTCCGACAGATAAGGTCTCATCGATGATCAGATAGTCAAAATCAAAAAAAAGACTCAGACCAAAACTAAGCCGTGACTTCATACCTGAAGAGTAGGTCTTGATCGGCATATCAAAATAGTGACCCAACTCCGCAAACTCTTTGACAGACTCTATAGCCGCATCGATCTGCGCCGCACTCTTGCCATAGATGCGGCAGACAAACTTGATGTTCTGCCGACCTGTCATAGAGCCTTGAAAGCCTCCGGCAAGACCCATAGGCCATGAGAAGGAGTCATCCGAACGAATGGTACCTCTATTTGGAAAATCGATGCCTCCCAGCATACGCAGAAGCGTTGACTTTCCCGCGCCATTACGACCAAGGATGCCTAGATTTACATCTCCTGGGATGACTATGCTGACATTCTCCAAGACATACTTTCTGCCATGTTCAGTAGTATAGTACTTACTTACATCTCTGAGTTCTATCATGAGGCAATGATCTTTTTCTCACTGCGAATATAG
>JADGEC010000199.1 GCA_016744575.1 Sulfurimonadaceae bacterium
AAATGTTATATTAAGTTATATAATGCTATACTTTTTGTAAATAAACGCCAAACCCGTTGCGAAGCGGGGACGGAAAGCTTCAGGTCTCTTGCAAAAAGAGATGGCTGGGTTGCCAGTATATTTATAATCGTCCCAAGGGACAACTAAATAGACTGAACTCTTCCATTTTTTTGAAAAAAAACTGATCTTCTGTCTCTCTCTTCCTGAAAAGGGTCTTGGAAAAGGTAGAGGTCATGCATATTCATTCTTCTTTCAAACATCTTTTTCTATCTTTAATAACACTTATCTTCTTCAGCGCATGTGGAGGAGGAAGCAGCTCAAGCAGTGATACTTCAGTAGATGTGTCTTCAAGAAACACTATGGCGGTCCAACTACCTGAAGATGATTCATGGTCTGCTGCTGTAGAACATCTTAATGAGATCCGTTCTGGGATGGGCATGATCGAATTACAAGATAATGAACTATTAAGCATTGCTGCAAAGAACCACTCACTTTTTTTGACAGAGAACTATGGGGATGGGATCCATTATGGTCATAATGAGGTAGCTGGATTAAGTCACTTTACCGGAGTCGATGCCTGGGATAGAGTCGCTTATATGGGTTATGAAGGTTTTGATGGGGAGAACATCTCATCTGGCCGGGACACTTATAAAGCAGCGATCGACAGTCTGATGACAGCGATCTACCACCGTTTTGGGCTACTCTCTTTGACGGCGAATGAGATCGGTGGTGATATGACTGATGTGGATGGTTACGAGATCTATGTCACTGAAAGTGGGAACAGCAGGATAGATGATATTTGTGCAGAGGATTATACGGAGTATCCGGGGATCTATTATTCAGGTGTATGTACAGATGCTAATAAACTGATTCCAGCTGAGGTGTTTTTGACAGCTTGGTATGCTACAGCAGCACAAAATCCGGTAGCCATGCTCTATCCATATGAAGACCAGATCGGTGTCTCTGCAATATTCGAGAACCATGAGACGCCAGACCCACTGCCGGACATCACTGCTTATACCGGTAATCCGATATCAATCGTATTTAATGAGTATCATGTCGAAGATGTAAGTATGGTCTCTTTTAAGATCTATGATATCGATGGTATCGAGATCACAAATACCAGGATATTGACACAAGAGAGTGATCCAAACCATAGGTTTAGCACTCATCAGTATGCGATGTTTCCTCTAGATCCTCTTACTACAGGGACTACCTACAGTGTTGAAGCAAGTTTTATTGTAGACGGGGAAGCTTGGGAAAAGAACTGGTCATTTACGACTGCTAACTAATAACTATCTTGAACAACTCGACTTTATAGACTCTTTTTACAGCCTAGCACTTACTCATACTTCCAGACGAACATATTATGGTCACTTGATGCCCTGTTATGACTAGTACCTGTCACATAGATATCTCCATCATGCTCTAAGGCTTGACTATGATAAGGAGAGAGCACGATCCCATTCAAAAGTATTACTGGAGAGATCGGTATTGGAAGGGAGTAAGAGACTTAGGCTATCATCGATGATAATATGTCCGTTTCTGCTCTCTCCATCAGCATCCATCGACTGTAACAGTCTTGCAAGGTTGAGCGCGGCATCAAGATCATCAGGAAACATAGTATATGGGGTGTGTATGTCACTTTGAGCAGCGATAGTCCCTATATAGAAAGCAGCAATAGCAAAAGTGACATCATCACCTGCATCACAACTGTAGGTGCCCTCAGCATCTGTGATACCCGATGCCCCTGATGAACAGGTATAGGTAAGCCCCTGTACAGGATCATCGATGAACTGACCAGTGATGGTCGTTGTCTTAGGTCGAGGTGCTAGAAAGTCGTTATCAGTGTCAGGGGAGTGGTCGCTACTACTTCCTCCACATCCGGCAAGGATAGACATCAAGATGATGAATACTAGTACTCTCCCAAAAGTACAGCGTACGCACATGATAGGTCCTTTTCTTAGATTCCTAGACATAAAGGAAGTCCTCTTTTTACTTCACGATTTTGATATTTTATAGATCATAGCTGTGATACATGGATTTAATATAATTATATACAGTTACTATACGTTACAAAATATTATATTTAATCAAAAATATCACATATTCTTGCTTAATAAACGTTAATTAACATATAATAATATTAAGTAAAATCAATTATATGGAGTCGACCATGTTGAGTGATAGAAAAGATGAAAGACGACGGACTAAAAGTGTCATGATGCCTACACTGTTCTTTTTTTTAGAGATGACCGCTGTATATCTCGTCTTAAAGATCTTGCATTTTGGTTATGATATCTCGGCATTAGGTTATTTTATACTAGGGATATCGGCGATCTTCTTATATGATAAACTGTTGCGTATTCTGCAACGACAGAGAGTGCACTACTATATGGACAACTCGACAGTAGTCTTCTGTTAGAGTCTAGATACTTCAGACTCTGGTCTCATCTGTTGTGAAAGACTCCTTTCTGACAGTTGACATGAGTCCCTTATCTTCTTCCCAAGAATAGAGCACTCAAACAAACGATAATAGTGCTATAATATTTCTATGCAGATAAATAGCACTTCACCGTTCTCATCGGATCTCTTACGCATCAACGACGATAAAGTCGATATGACAAAAAAAGATGGCCTCAAGGATGAAGAGGAAAATAGTGCTCAAAATAATAAAAAAGACAAAGAGGTAACCGACTCTTCCCAGATCTCGAAACTTCAAGTCACTGATGCTAAGGTGCGTGCTCATGAAGCTGCTCATCTAGCGGCGGGTGGGGGTGTAGTCACTGGTGGGGCCAATTTCAGTTACACACGTGGGCCTGATGGGAAGATGTATGCTGTCGGTGGGGAAGTACCTATTGACAGTGGAGAAGCCTCTACCCCTGAAGCTACCATCCAAAAAGCAAGACAGATCGCAGCAGCGGCTATGGCACCTGCCGATCCAAGTCCTCAAGACTTTCGTGTTGCTACAAGTGCCATTATGATGGAACAGCGTGCTCGAACCGAGTTGGTCCGTGAACAGATGGAGCGTATCAATGGTGAGAAGAGTTATAGCGAGCAAGGTGATACTACTAGCGATGAAGAGAGCTTAGAGGTCTCTGATGAGATTTCAATTAAATAGCTATTCCCCGAATTTAAATCCGAAGTGCAATCTTTGATTTAAAGATCATACCTCAATTCTCTTAAGCTGCTGATTCTATCTCATGAAACACCTCGTATGGAGTC